>NZ_JBBAXC010000001.1:0-300000 GCF_037120725.1 Bacillus spongiae | reverse complement strand
AGCCTCTCGATACTTAGAGCAAACCCAATACCTGGTGTACTTGGTCCATCAATCATTTCAACAAGACCATTGTACCTTCCACCACCACAAAGCGTCGTTATGGCTCCAAACCCTTCAGCTTCACTCATAATTTCAAAGGCAGTATGATTATAATAATCCAACCCTCTCACTAAGGTGGCGTCAACAGTAAATGGTATGTTCATCCTTTGCAAATATTGTTGAACCTTACCAAAGTATAAAGTTGACTCACTGTTCAAGTAATCTATTATGGACGGAGCCGTATTCATTAATTCATGATGACGATCTTTCTTACAATCAAGAATACGAAGTGGGTTCTTCTCTAAGCGATTTTGACAATCTGCACAAAACTCTCCAATTCGAGGTTGGAAGTGAGCGACAAGGGCTTCACGGTGTGCTGATCTGCTTTCTGAATCACCTAGTGAATTAATAACAAGCTTTACTTTCTTTAAACCTAGTGTTTCGTATAAGTTCATGGCTAAGCCAATTACTTCTGCATCAATGGCTGGGTCTTCACTTCCAAGGGCTTCAACACCAAATTGAACAAACTGCCGATAACGACCAGCCTGAGGTCGTTCATAACGAAACATGGGACCTGTATAGAAAAGCTTTACCGGTTGATTCGCATAACCAAACATCTTATGTTCTACAAATGCTCGAACAACCGCTGCTGTTCCTTCAGGACGCAGTGCAAGGTCACGTTCACCCCGATCCTTAAAAACGTACATTTCCTTCTGTACAATATCAGTTGTATCTCCTACACCGCGTAAAAATAATTCTGCATGTTCAAATATTGGTGTGCGAATTTCTTGGTACTGAAATCGCTGGCATAGCTCCTTCGCTTTCTCTTCTATATATTGCCATTTCTCAACAGTACCCGGAAGAATATCTTGAGTACCTCTCGGAATTTTCACCATCGTAAATTCTCCTCCTTACATAAATAGCCAAATAAAAAAACCCTCGTTTCCCTTGTATAAAACAAGGGACGAGAGTTTTAAACCCGTGGTGCCACCCTAATTGAAGCTTAACGCTTCCACTCGAACAGTTAACGCCTGCCACGTTCATCTCCTACTAGAAACCTTTCTTTCAGAGAGAAACCTAAGAAGTGTTCATTCACTAAGGCATCATGGAGAAATGTTTTCAGCCAAGACATTTCCTCTCTTTTCATGTGTTTCCTAGTTACTATGCTTCATCATTGGTTTTTGTATGTCATTTAGTTTATATAATCATACGCAGGGGATTGATCAATGTCAAGATGAAAAACAGAAAAATCCTTTAATCCATTATCCTCTTTCCATTTTTTTCTTTAACAGATGAACTTCCCGTAAAGACAAGCCAAATTCAGTTGCAAGCTCGACAGATGATGCATCCTGCTCTTTTTCTATAAAATGATGAAAATCTACTCCAAATACTTGACCACCGCCAAAACTATTCATTGTTTGTTTTTCACTCGCTCTCATGTTCTCACCCTTTCACTTCACTTAGCACTATCATTCCCAACAAATTCGGTTTTCTTTCATAAAAAAGACAAGGATTTTGACTCCCACTCTCGAAAGATACAATATAGAAATTCCACTCGAACTTCGACTAATTATTCGAACTGTGAGGTGTAAATATGAGAGGAAAAACGAGCTTTATTATATTAGTAGTATTCACACTGCTCTTAATTGCTTTACTTCTTTTTCTTAGTGAAGACCCTAAACGGATAACAATTCAATCAGATAAGGTCAATGCGCGAAAAGGGCCAGGCCTTTCATATGAAGCCATCACCTCTGTTCATAAAGGGGAAATTTATACCATCCTTTCTAAAAAACAAGATTGGGTGGAAATTCAATTACCTGACCGCCAAAAAGGGTGGGTGCCAGCCTGGACTAACGAAACGATTCTTTCTTCTGCAGCATCTTATGACTTGGCAAAAGAAAATGAAATTCATATTCGCAAAATCCCCCCCACAAGTACTGCTAGTATAGGTGAATTATATCGTCAAAATCTTGTAAGTAAGATTTCCCTTCAAAATAGCTCTTTAGAAGTTCCTCGTACCATAAACAATCGACAAACCGTTATTTCAGTTGAGACACTATTCATTCGCCAAAACCCTAGCTTAACAGGAACAATCATTGGGACTATAAATAAAGGAAAGATGTTTACAGTCATAAATCAGCAAGAGGAGTGGATGGAAATCCATTATAAGGGGGCTTCTGGTTGGATTTCCTCTTCCTACGTCCAGCATGTAACCACTGAGTATCAAGGAAACCAACCTTCCGATCATGTTCTTTATGGGACCGTCACCATTAATCAGCTTAATATAAGAGACAGAGCAGCATTAAGCGGAAACGTTATCTCATCTGTTTCATACGGTGAAAAGCTCCAGATAGTTGCAGATCAAAATGATTGGGCAAAAATTATACTAAATAATGATCAAACTGGTTGGGTGACAAAAGATTATTTAGAGGTAGCATTTTATAACCAACAACGACCAACTTCATTTCCAACCTCTATAAAACATGAAAGTGCGCAAATTTTATATAACGGAACGAATATACGATCAGGCCCATCCCTCGAACATAACATCATTCAAAAGGTTTCTGCAGGAAATGAATACTCTATTATTCAACAAGTTGGAGAGTGGTACAAGCTTGCGCTAAGCGAAGGTGGTGAGTATGGATATGTCGCAGAGTGGATGGTTTCTACTCAAATGACAGATTCAACGCCCAACCAGCTTCCGAAAGAAAATATATTGGCGGGTAAAACCATCTTAATTGACCCGGGACATGGAGGTATCGATAGTGGTACCATTGGAGCAAGAGGAACATTTGAGAAACTCATAACCATGAAAATAGCTGAATCCCTTTCTAATAAGTTAAAACAGGCTGGTGCAAGAGCTATCTTAACTAGGAAAGAGGACGCTTATGTCACTTTGCAAACTAGAGTGAATCTTTCTCATTATTATGAAGCTGATGCATTTTTATCCCTTCATTTCGACAGTGTTGATGACTCGACTATACACGGACATACTGCCTATTATTTTGATAAACCGCAACAAAAGCTTGCTCTTTCGATAAATGAACATTTTACTCAAGCATCCGCTATAAAAAATCGTGGTGTCCAACAAGGGGATTATTATGTCCTTCGCGAAAATAATCAACCCTCCGTTTTATTGGAACTAGGCTTTTTAAGTCATTTACATGAAGAATGGATCGTACATTCAACGTTATTTAAAGAAAGAACGACTACGGGAATCTACAATGGACTTGTTCAGTTTTTTCAATAATAAAACAGGATTGCTTAAAAGCAATCCTGTTTAGTCACGACTATCTAGTATAAGCGTTACTGGACCATCATTGACAAGTGATACTTCCATCATACTTCCGAATACCCCTGTTTCTACTTTTAGCCCGTAGGCTCTTAAAGCATGATTAAATTGATTATACAACTCTTCAGCTTGATCGGGTTTAGCTGCGTTCATAAAATTCGGTCTGCGGCCTTTTCGACAATCTCCATACAATGTAAATTGAGATACAGAAAGAATATCGCCCCCATGATCAAGTAAAGAATGATTCATCTTTTCATTTTCATCTTCAAAAATGCGAAGGTGAGCTATTTTCTTCGCCAAATAGTTAACATCATCCACCGTATCATCATGCGTTACTCCTACGAGAAGGACAAGACCACTGTCGATTTGCCCCTCCACCTTCTCATTGACCGTAACTCGGGCGTTTTTACTCCGTTGCAATACTACCTTCATATCGAAACTCCTTACGTCATAATCCTTCTTACAGAATAAATGTCTGAAATCTGTTTAATCCGTTCCACTACTCGCTGAAGATGACTGACATTGCGAATGGAAATAGACATTCCAATCGTTGCTACTTTATTTCGATCAGACCGACCACTTACTGCCGTAATGTTCGTCTTCGTCTCATTTACAGCCTGAAGTACTTCATTTAATAAACCATTACGATCATATCCTGAAATTTCAATGTCTACATTATATTCTTTTCGATGTGTTCCATCACTTTCCCATTCAACTGGAATTAATCGTTTTTCATATTCTTCTGAAGCGATATTTGGACAGTCTTCCCTATGAACAGAAACCCCACGGCCCTTCGTAATAAATCCAACAATTTCATCTCCAGGAACGGGATTACAGCATCGGGATAATCTTATGAGAAGATTATCTATTCCCTTTACCTTTACACCTGTTTCCCCTCTCTTACGCGGGGGCTGCCCCTTAAGTTCAGTTACTTCCTCAATCGCTTCTTCTTGGTCTCGTTGTTTTCTCAGCTTATCTGTTAAGCGATTGGCAATTTGAGCAGCAGTAATGCCATTGTATCCAACAGCTGCATACATATCATCTTCATTTGAAAAATTAAATTTTTCAGCTACTCGATGAATGTTATCAGAAGTTAAAACATCTTTTAATTCAAAGTCTAGTGCTCGTATTTCTTTTTCTACAAGCTCTTTTCCTTTTTCAATGTTTTCTTCTTTTCTTTGTTTCTTAAAAAACTGCTTAATTTTATTTTTTGCTTGCGATGTTTGTGCAAGTTTTAACCAATCTTGACTCGGTCCGTATGAATGCTTTGAAGTTAGGATTTCAACAATATCCCCTGTTTTTAGTTTACAATCAAGGGTTACCATTTTCCCATTAACTTTCGCCCCTATCGTTTTATTCCCAATTTCAGAGTGAATTCGATAGGAAAAATCAATTGGGACGGAGCCCGACGGTAATTCAATAACATCCCCTTTTGGTGTAAAGACAAAGACCATATCTGAGAATAAGTCAATCTTTAAAGATTCCATAAATTCTTCTGCATTAGCAGATTCGTTTTGAAATTCTAATATTTCTCTAAACCATGACAGTTTTTTATCAAATGGCATATTCTCATTAATTGAAATTCCTTCTTTGTACGCCCAGTGAGCCGCGACCCCATATTCGGCAATTTGGTGCATTTCATTTGTTCGAATTTGGACTTCTAGTGGATCTCCTTTTGGGCCTATCACAGTAGTGTGAAGAGATTGGTACATATTCGGTTTAGGCATTGCAATATAATCTTTGAATCTTCCAGGCATCGGCTTCCAGCAAGTATGAATAATACCAAGGACCGCGTAACAATCTTTTATACTGTTGACAATAATCCGAACAGCTAACAAATCATATATTTCATTAAATTGCTTATTTTGTAAAGCCATCTTTCGATATATACTATAAATATGTTTCGGTCGCCCTGAGATTTCAGAGTCGATATGAACTTCCTTCATCCGATCTCTCATATCATCTAGTACTTCTTCTAAATACTGCTCACGCTCTGCTCGTTTCTTTTTCATAAGATTCACGATACGGTAATACTGCTGAGGGTTTAAATAACGAAGAGCAATATCTTCAAGCTCCCACTTAATCTTTGAAATACCAAGTCTGTGAGCAAGAGGAGCAAATATTTCTAATGTTTCATTTGCAATTCTTCGCTGTTTCTCCACTGGTAGATGCTTTAACGTTCTCATATTATGGAGACGGTCAGCAAGTTTTATTAAAATGACACGAAGGTCTTGTGCCATCGCCACAAACATTTTTCGATGATTTTCCGCTTGCTGTTCTTCATGAGATTTATATTTAATTTTTCCAAGCTTAGTGACACCGTCTACAAGCATGGCAACTTCTTCATTGAAAGCTTCTTTGATTTCAGAAAATGTAATCGGTGTATCTTCTACAACATCGTGAAGAAACCCAGCCGCCACTGTGGCAGGATCCATCTCAAGATCCGCTAAAATACCAGCCACCTGTACCGGGTGGATGATGTACGGTTCTCCTGATTTTCGAAATTGTTCTTTATGAGCATCGTGAGCATATTCACATGCTTTTTGAACAAGCGCAACGTCTTCATCGTTTAAATATTTCCTTGTCCGCTCAACCACTTGCTCGGCGGTTAGGACCTGGTCTTTCGCCATAAGTATACTCACCTTTATCATAAATTAATATTTTGTAATTGTTACTATTATCGAAAAAAAAATGTCATCTGTAAAGAGATTGGATACAATTCCCGAATTTTCGTAAATATTGTCGATTTTTCACCCACCTACGATGAACAAGAATAGGTCTATGTTACCCTTCACAATAATCAAACATTGTCTTTCTTTAAATTATACATAGAAAAAAACAATAAGAAAAGAGCACTACAATGAGCGCTCTTCTAAATGTCTTGTTTTGAAGCTTAGTATTCCATCAATGTAAGCATATCATATCCGTCAAGCTTGTCACGGCCGTCAAGATAAGAAAGTTCAATGAGGAAGGCAATTCCTGCAACAACCCCACCTAACTCTTCAACAAGCTTAATGGTTGCTTCAATCGTCCCGCCAGTTGCTAATAGATCATCCGTAATTAATACACGTTGTCCTGGCTTAATCGCATCTTTATGAATAGTTAGAACATCCTTACCATATTCTAGACCATACTGAACCTTAATTGTTTCACGAGGTAGCTTTCCTTCTTTACGAACAGGAGCAAAGCCTACACCTAATGAGTATGCAACTGGGCATCCAATAATAAATCCACGAGCCTCAGGGCCTACAACTAGATCAATCTCTTTTTCTTTAGCATATTCAACGATTTGGTCTGTAGCATATTTATAAGCTTCACCGTTATCCATTAACGTCGTAATATCTTTAAATTTAATTCCTGGTTTTGGCCAATCCTCTACGATTGTCACAAATTGCTTTAAATCCATAATTCCATTTCCTCCTCATGTTTTACCGACAAATGTACTAACGCATCAAACCATTTCTTTAAATCTTGATACGTAGAATACAATAATTCATTTTCAAGCTGGAAATATGCCTGCTTTTGTGAATATAACTTAGACTCTTTTAAATCTTTTTTCACTGAAACAGGATTTAAGGAAATTAATCCATTGTTTATTGTAACAAAATTTAATTCAAAAAACACCTGTGACATAAATTCTATTGTTTCTTTTGTCCAACCACGGTGTTTTGCCAACTCGTCACCGTATCGATTTAGGTCAAATGTACCCCGTTTTGTAAGAAATGCATAATACCATTTGAAATGGTCTCTTGTAGGCATTGTACTAAAATAATGACTACCTTCTTGATAGAAATAACAATACAATCGTTCAAGTTTTCCAGTTCGTAAGAGAACTTGTAAATATTCTTTCTTTACAGGCATATCTAAAATGACGATATTTTTTCCTTCTACAGAGAGTTTTTCCGCTTCTTCTAGCGAAGAAATCAAAATAGACTCCTCTATTAAGAGGGAGAATTCCTGTCGGTTCATATTTTTCCGATCAAAGTATATATATAGTGTGTTCTTTTTCGGAACAATATCAATCCATTTTTGGAGCTTGATTCCCCTCATATCAAAAAGCTGCCACTCTTCTACCTTAATATCTTGCAGAAAAATTTGTGGTTTACGCGTATTATTCCATTCATTGATTGATAATTGTCCAATAGCTGACACGGTTGAAGCTGGGGAGATATGATCAGCAAGCGCTCCAATATGAAAACCAATCCCATCTAAGTTTTTTTCATTCTGGAGTAGATTCAACTTTAAATGATCCTTATTTCCTCCTATTTTTCGTAAATTACCGACAGAAGCATTTCGAATAAGAACGGTTGGCTTTGGATTTGCCACACCAAATGGAGAAAGCAATTCCACTTGCTGAATGCTCTCCAATGAGACGTCTTCTACTTTAACTTCAACATCAAGTTCTTTAATAGGAGTGTAGTCTTCTTCTGAAAGGAGTTGTTTAGCTTGCTCATTTAAACGATTTCGTAATTCATCTACATCCTTTAATGACAATGTCATCCCCGCTGCCATCGGATGGCCTCCGAAATGAGGAAGTAGCTCTCGCATTTTAGATAAATTATGAAATAAATCAAAACCAACTATACTACGAGCAGAACCCTTTGCCTGTCCTTTTTCTGAATCGAAGCTTAATACAATCGTAGGTCGATAATATTTTTCAACAAGTCTAGAAGCAACAATTCCAACTACACCAGGATTCCATCCTTCCTTTCCAATCACTAATACCTTTTGATCTTCGAGTGAAAATTGCTTGTTAACGATCTCTTCTGCTTCCTTTGTCATCTCTGCAACGATCGCTTGCCTTTCCTTGTTCTTATTGTCAATTTCTTGAGCTATGGCTAGTGCTGCATCCATCTCTTCAGCCAATAATAAGTCTACAGCTGGATCTGCGTCTCCTAAACGCCCCACAGCATTTATTCTTGGACCAATCATAAATCCAATCGTTTCCTCTGTTATTTCCCCTAATGTCGTCCCAGCGACTTGGCATAGGGCCTTGATTCCTGGGCGTTTTGATTGCCTAAGCTTCGCTAACCCTTGTTTAACCAATATTCTATTCTCTCCCAATAGTGGTACAAGGTCAGCAATCGTTCCAATTGCGACAATTTCTACTAGGTGATCTGGAAACTGACCATATAAAGCATGAGACAATTTAAACGCTACTCCTACGCCTGCTAAATCAGTGAAGGGGTAGGTCGAATCTTCCCTTTTCGGATGCAAAATGGCCATCGCCTTCGGTAATTTTGGACCCGGTTCATGGTGGTCGGTAATGATTAAATCTAATCCAAGCTCTTCAGCAATCTCTGCTTCCTTTATTGCTGCTATTCCAGTATCAACGGTGATAATTAATGAATAACCTTCTGCAGCAGCATAACGAAAAGCACCTTCATTCGGTCCATAACCTTCTGAAAAACGATTAGGAATATAAAAGTCAACATGTGCACCTAGATCCTGTAGCGTAATCATCATAACAGAAGTGGAACTTACTCCATCTGCGTCATAGTCCCCAAAGATAAGTATTTTTTCCTTTTGTGAAATGGCTTGATGAATTCTTTCAACTGCTTTATCCATATCTTTTAGTAAAAATGGATCATGAATATTATCATGGTCGCTCCATAAAAAAGACCGTGCCTCATCAACAGTTGTTATGCCACGGTTATATAATAATTGTGAAACAATAGAAGGAATATTTAATTCATTTTCGAGCTTGTCTATAATTTCATTGTTAACCTTTTGAACAACCCAACGGTTTTTAGAATGTAACATTCGTTCACCCCTTTGACCTTCTTATTATACAAAACAAAAAAATAGCTTTCAATGTAAGATATGGCCAAAAGGGCAACACCCTATACTGAGTTTCCAATAAAAATACCACGAAGCAGAGGCTTTGTGGTAAAAATTAGACAATGATACAGAAGGTCATTTATCACTGCGTTCATCTTTTTTTAGATCTTCTCCCTGAGGACCTTTAAAAAGGTCCACACGCAATTGTTCGTTCTCACGGATTAACAGCTTCGTCTGTCGTTGGAGGTTAAAGACTTTCACCATCCCTCCCGCTCCAACGATAAGCCCTCCTAATAAAGCAGAGCCTAGAATAACAAGAATGAGTGGCCATTCTGAGCTGCCAAGTAAATAATTCACAGAAACATGCTCGACATTAATTACAGCAAATACGGCAACAATTATAGCGAATACAAAACTAAATAATAATGTCCATTGGAACTTCAAAATCCTCACTTCCTTTCAAGAACGAAATTAAGAATCATTGGAGTTATATGGATTAATATGTACAAAGACATCTTTAACATTCGCCTTAGCTAAGAGTGCATTCTTAACCTTCTTGCCTACTTTATGTCCTTCTTCTACAGTTATGTGGGGATCAACGCTTATTTTAATATCAATAATAACATAGTACCCATGCTCTCTAGCATGTAACTCTCCTAGTGCCTTTACCTCAGGGATTGCCAACACAATCTCTTTCAATTCAACCGTATCCTCATCATGTAATACGTGGTCCAATGTATTATGAATAGATTCACTTCCTAAATGCCAAGCCATTCGTAAAACTAGTAGAGCGACAAATAATCCTGCAACTGGATCTGCATAAATTAACCAATCAATTTCTAACCTTCCCCCTAAAATAGAGGCGACAATCCCTATGAGCGCTGCAATAGATGAAAAAACATCTGATCGATGTTCATATGCATTAACAATCAAAGCATCACTATTTATTTTTTTTCCTAGACGATACTTATATTGAAACATAGCTTCTTTAACGATAATCGAAAATATAACCGCATAAATCGCCACAATGGTTGGTGGATCAATAGGGTCGAAAAATGATTCAATAGAAGCTCTGCCTATTTCAATTCCTACTAAAAACAATAAAACTGCAACGATAATGGCAGCGATAGACTCCGCTTTCCCATGACCATATGGGTGATCCCTGTCTGGCGGTTGCTTTGCAGCTCGCAATCCTATGTATACGGCAAGTGACCCTGCTACATCTGAAGCGGAATGTACAGCATCTGCCACTAGAGCACGGCTATTCCCGGCTATTCCGGCAACCCATTTTATTATCGCTAAAATGATATTTCCAATAATACCTATTAACGCTGCAAATTCAGCCTTTCTAAAACGGTCTTCAGTCAAGCCTCTCCCCCCTTATCGATTCTTATGTATAGTTCCATCGATAGATTCACTTTATTGTAACCTATAACAAAGAAAAAACTACATGAAATATAAAAAAGACCGCATATCGAGCGGCCTTTCCTATACAAGACGATGGTGTAAAAAAGTCAGTCTTCAAGCTCAGCAGAAGGAAAAAAGCATAGATTAACAGTTCCTCTTCTCATTAAAGAATGATAAAACCGAAGGTGTTTATTGTCTCCTTCATTCGATTTTTACCAAAAGCCCGCGGGTTTCAATAGAAACAATTCTAAAACCATTTGTAAGGACTATTTCTCCAGTGATTTTAAAGTGACTGCTGCTCTTTCGAATTCAATCTGCTACTTTATACTTGTGGTTCGTCCTTCCAAACTTTTTTCTCTTTATAGGTCACGATTGTTCCCTTTTTCTTCAATTCTCTATTTTTCAAAATGAGCCAGAATTGAGCGGCAATAAAGATAGAAGAATACGTACCCGATATTAGTCCGACTAACAAGGCAATCGTAAAGTTATTGATAGACGTACTACCAAAGATCATCAAAGCTACAACAGTAAAGATAACCGTGATAACCGTTGAAATCGACCTCGTTAGCGTTTGACGCAAGCTCGTATTGACAACTTCCGCTATGTCTTCAGCTGTTTTTAAACGCTTTTTCTTTCGAGCATTTTCACGTAGTCGATCAAACGTAACGATCGTGTCGTTGATTGAATATCCAATGATGGTTAAGACAGCAGCAATAAAGGTTATATCAATTTCAAGGCGAGTTAAGCTGAAAAAGGCTAGGATGAAAAAGGCGTCATGGAGAAGTGCCGTAATAGCGGCAACTGCCATATACATCTCAAATCGAATGGTTACGTACAAAATAATCCCAATAGATGCTATTGCTAACGCTTTAACCGCATTAGCCGCTAGCTCTTTTCCAACAACCGGAGAAACAGTACTAACACTTGGTTCAGCGCCGTACACCTCATTGAAATGCTGTTTTAAGCTCGCAATCTTTTCTTGAGAAAGTTCTGATGCATATCGTACAACTCCAACCTCATCGTTATTCCCTGAAATAACAATATTATCAGATGTAATTCCCACTTCCTCTAATTCTGATGCAATCTTCTCTTCCGTTAAGGAGCCTTCTGCCAAAATCTCCATGCGTGTTCCTTCAGTGAAGTCGATCCCTAAGTTCAAACGGAAAATGGCTAATACCACTAACCCAATAGTGATCAAAGTACCAGAAATACCGAAGAATAATTTGCGCTTTGCTGCAAAATCAAATTTATCGAAGCGAGTTTTTAAATCAAGTGTATCCACATTTTCAGATAATTTATGAATGTCTTCTTTTTTCACTCCGAACCAACCTGGCTTATCTTTTAAATAAGAGCTGTTGACCCATAAACCAAGCAATAGTCGAGAACCCCAAACAGCTGTTAAAAAGCTAGTTAAAATACTAACAATTAACATTGTCGCAAACCCTTTAACTGAACTTGTCCCAAAAATAAATAGTACAGTTCCAGCTAAAATCGTTGTAATATTTGCGTCTAAAATGGTCATAAATGAGTTTTTATTTCCAGCTTTGAAAGCAGCTTTGATCGGTCTTCCTACTTTAATTTCTTCTTTAATTCTTTCATACGTAATGATATTTGCATCGACTGCCATCCCGACACCTAATATAAGGGCGGCAATTCCAGGTAGCGTTAATACTGCATTCATCCAATCAAAAATTAATAAAATAAGGAAAATATAAAGTGTTAAAGTAATCGTTGCAATGACACCAGGAAAACGATAGAAAACAATCATAAATAAAAATACGATAGCAATCCCAACTATTCCACCAAAGATTGTTTTCTCCATTGCCTGCTCACCGAATTTTGCCCCAACAGATGTTGAATATATTTCCTCAAGTTTTACTGGAAGTGCTCCCGCATTTAACAAGCCTTTTAAATTCTGTGCTTCTTCCAACGTAAATGAGCCTTCAATTGTAGCTTCATCTGAATTGATTGGGTTTTGTACTCGTGGGGCACTAATGAATTTAGGATTTTCCTTTGTTCTTTCCTCTTCATAAGAGTCCCCTTCTTCAAAGTCAAGCCATATCACCAATGGTTCATCATTTGGTGCTAGTTCTTTTGTTAAATTATAAAATTTCTCGCGATCCTTTAGTTCAAGCGAAACAATTGGGTTTCCATAGTCATCAAATACTTGCTTAGCTCCGCCTGCTTTAAGGTCGGACCCATCCAAACGAACCTCATCATTCTTATCGCGGAACGTTAAGTTCGCTTGAGTTGAAAGTAGTTCGCGTGCTTCTGATTGATCCTCTACACCTGCAAGCTGAACCCGAATCCGATTCCCTGTTTCAATTTGAATATTCGGTTCGCTCACACCAATGACATTAATCCGCTTATCCAACGCTTCCGCGGTATCTGAAACAACTTGATCGGTTATTTCTTCTTCTTCTCCTTCTAATGATTGAATTTCATAGAGAACCTCAAAACCACCTTGTAAATCTAATCCAAGCTTAATATCTTTCACAATATTGTCGGTTGTGGTTCCTATTGCTGTTCCAATTAATAGAAGTAGTAAGAAAAATGCCACAATCCTGCTGCGCTTTACCATTATGTAATTCCTCCTTGCCTATATTAACCTACGATCAAGATAAAAATCTGGTATAACTCACCACCAGAATTTTACGAACATTTACATTATGAATTAGAAAAAATAGACTGTCAATTTATTTTCTAAATTTTCAAATTTTCCTTTCTCCATAAAGTAAAGCATTTAGGTCTCCCTCTTCTACCTCCGTAAACCAGTTAGGAGATCGAAACGCATCGACGGTTTGAAAATTCATAAAATCACCAGGCTTTACGGCCAAAACCTCGTTAACAAGTGCAGAAAAGCAGGGGTTATCCTGTGCTTTCTTCCACTTTTTCCTTGTTAGATAGCTCCAAAGCATTTGATTCGATACTTTTCCATAATCTAATAGCTCCAATTCTTCACATTTACTATTTAGCACGGGTGTTAACAAATCAAAATAACAGTCATACGGATGCCTCTCCATCCTGTTCCCTCCTTATTTACAATATAAGAATTGGTAATAACTTGTCATGCTTTGTCCAACCTGCTGCATATACTTCATTGTATATTAATTTACCATTTTTGAGAAGGCAGGGAGGCACATGTCTAAGTTTTTTAAAGGTACCATGATCTTAATGCTTGCAGCGTTTATAACAAGAATTCTCGGCTTTATTAACAGGATAGTCGTTACGAAACTTATCGGTGAGGAAGGCGTAGGTCTTTATATGATGGCCTTTCCCACATTAGTACTTGTCATAACCATTACACAACTAGGTCTCCCTGTTGCCATCTCGAAAAGTGTTGCCGAAGCTGAAGCTCAAAAGAATACAAAAAAAATAAAAAAAATTCTTGCTGTTTCCCTTGGTGTAACAACTGGCTTATCACTCATTTTCACCCCAGCTCTTATCCTATTAGCGCCCTTCTTGTCCGATGTTCTTTTTACCGATAATCGAATTTATTACCCTCTAGTTGCCATTGCACCTGTGATTCCTATTATTGCCGTTTCTTCTGTTATTCGGGGGTATTTTCAAGGTAGGCAAAATATGAAACCTGCCGCTATTTCACAGGTTATTGAGCAGGTTGTTCGTATTATACTGATTGCCGCCATGACAAAAGCATTCCTCCCCTACGGTATTGAATATGCTGCTGCTGGAGCAATGGCTGCTTCTGTATTTGGAGAATTAGCTTCTCTAGTCTATATGTTTACCATGTTTAAAATGAAAAAGAAATTTCCAGTGCGAAGAAACTTTTTTAATTCATTAGCGAAAGGAAAAGAAACGCTCACTGAATTGTTGACGGTAGCCATCCCTACTACAGGTAGTCGATTAATTGGTTCTCTATCATGGTTCTTTGAACCCATTATCGTTTCCTATAGCTTGTATCTAGCAGGCGTTACAACAATTGCTGCAACTAAACAATACGGTTCCTTAACGGGCTATGCACTTCCTTTACTATTTCTTCCCTCCTTTATTACGGTTTCTTTATCAACATCCCTTGTTCCCGCGATTAGCGAAGCATACTCTCAAAAGAGGCTATCAGTAGTTGGAATCAGGCTACAGGAAGCTCTTCGATTCTCTTTAGTGACAGGTGGACTGGCTGTTGTCCTTCTCTTTATTTTTGCCTATCCATTAATGGAGACAATATACGGATCAACCAAAGCTGCACCCTTTATAAAGTTAATGGCACCCTTCTTCCTTTTTTATTATTACCAAGGTCCATTACAAGCAGTTTTACAGGCTTTAAACTTAGCTAGAGCCGCTATGATTAACAGCTTAATTGGAGCAGCAGCCAAGCTCGGGTTAATTTTTATACTTGCCTCACAACCAGCTTTCGGTATTTACGGGGCCGCTATTTCAATCGTTGTTGGATTCATGCTTGTTACTTTGCTTCATTTTGCCACAATGCTTAAAGTAATACCGATGAGCTTTTATGTTAAGGACTATATAAAACTTGCTTTCATCGGTGTTTTAGTGGTGATAGGTGGAACATGGTCTTATGAACATTTGTTTACTGGGAATGCTACTGGAGTTCGACTCCTTCTTGGCCTTTCTAGCGTTTCCTTACTTTATTGTTTTCTTCTTTATTTATTCGGTTTAATTACAAAGCAAGATTTAAAGCGAATTCCTTTTGTAAATCGGTATATTCATTAACCATTCAAGTTTCATCTCTTAAATCGATGTAAAACTCTCCATTTTGAAATGAACAAAAGGAAACATCTTCAACTAAAGGATATCCTCTTTTCCTTAACTCCTTCTTAAGCCAAGAGCTGTCTTTACCGATGTTTCCTAAATGCGATTGTTGAATGACTCCGTCTAATATAAGTGGAAGAGTAAGGTCCTTCTCCCCGCTTTTTGTTGCCGGGTCTTTTTTAAAAACAGAAAGCTTACCAGATGGCTCAAGGATAGCAAACTCGACCTCCGCTACGTTATCAATGTCTTTTTCGCGTAGCTGAAGGAGTAGGTCATCAAAATTATAGCGTTGCATTTTCATTGCTTTCTCGTCAATTTTTCCACGATTAATGATTATTGTGGGCTTACCATCCATCAGCTCTCGGAACTTTTTGCTCTTTAATGAAAACCAAGCTGTCACAATTTGGATTACCATTAAACAAACCATTGGAAGAAGGGCTTCAAGAAGAGACGTATCAGGTTTTTCAATGGCCAATACAGCAAGCTCAGCAATCATGATAAATACTACTAAATCCAATATACTAAGCTCTCCAATTTCCCGCTTCCCCATTAACCGAAAAATCAAGATAATGACTGCATACAAAAAAATGGTTCGAAATATGATTAGCAACAAATCATTCACGTCTCTACCTCCTTCAAGACTGACTATTAGTATGGCTTACTTAAAATAGACTCATAATGGAATATATTTCATTCCACCGACTGTTCGATTGCAAATGAGCACATACATATACTCACGAAAGAGTAAAAATGGTAAGGAGATTATCTCACTCGAGCTAGTCACAGCCGGCAGAATAACAGACACTATGAATTATAAAAGCAAATATCAATCATTAGATTTTCCATGGCACGTTGTGAAAGGGGCAAGCAATATACAATGTAAGGTAGGAAGAATCAGAGAAAAATGATCTAGCCTATCCCCTCCTACCTATCGATGTACCTAAAAGAATGAATTAAGATCATTTCATCCGGTTCACTTTGCCAGGAAAGAGACTAGACTAATCTAGCAATACGCCGGATGAATGAATAAATAAAAGCACCCAAAACGACTGTTTTGGAGTGCTTTTATTTATTCATTCATATGGACTAGGAATTTACAGGTGCTATCCTATATTGTTGTATTTTGTTGAAAGATTCGCTCCTATTAAAAGAAGGGCTTTATATACTTAAAATATACGTATAACGTGGATATAGCCAAAGAGAGGATTGTAATAGGGATACCGATAACCAAGTATTCCTTAAATTGAATTTTTACTTTCTCCTTAGCAGCGAGGCCAACAATGACTAAATTTGATGAAGATCCTAGTAGTGTCCCATTCCCTCCTAAGCAAGCACCTAGTGCCAATGACCACCATAGTGGATCCATATTGACCATTCCAAATTCTTTAAATTCTTGAATAACAGGAATCATGGCTGCGACAAATGGAATATTATCAATAATTGCGGATAGGATACCCGTCCCCCATAAAATGACAAATGCTGTTGTCTTCATATCACCTTCGGTTAACATTAATATCTCTCTTGCAACCTCATCAATAAATCCTGATTCCTCCAACCCACCTACGAGCATAAATAACCCGATAAAGAAAAACAATGTTCCCCATTCTATATCTTTTAATAGCTGCTCTGGTTGGTAGGTTCTTTCCAAAAGTCCTAACAGTAAAACGGCACCAGCCAAAGCGACCGTCGTAACATCTAGATGCAATATGGGATGAAGTGCAAATCCGATTAATACTACTAGTAAGACAGAAAGAGAAACCACTAACCCCTTATCTTTTTGTAAATATGACCTAGGCTTCAATCGTTTTAATTTTAATTGATTTTGAGGAGAAACCACCAGTCTTTTCCGATACGCTAAACTTAAAAATAGAATGGTTACAAGGAGTATAACAGCAGAAATGGGTAGTAGATTGACTATAAAGGCATTAAACGTAAAATGTTCAACAGCTTGACCAATCATCATATTGGGTGGATCCCCAATTAAAGTAGCCGTTCCACCAATATTACAGGAAAGTATCATGATAACCAAAAAGGGGATAGCGGGAATATTTAATATTTTTATTAGAGTAAATAAAATCGGAACTAACAGCATGGCCACCGTCACATTCGCTAAAAACGCAGATCCGATTGCTGATAATAAAGCGAATACAATTAATAACGCAACACCGTTCCCATGAACAAGTTGAGCAAGTACAATGGCTAAATACTCAAAGAACCCTGTTTTACTCGTAACGGTTACAATCAGCATCATGGAAAATAGCAACGTAATCGTTTTCCAGTCAATGTATGTAAATAGAGCTTTTTCAATCGAATATGCGCCAATTAGCAACATACATACACCACCTGATAAGGAAGCGAGCACTCGGTTCCATTTTTCAGTAATCAAAAATATATAGGTGATGACAAAAACAAATCCCACCAGGTAAGCAATCATATTCGCCCTCTCCTTTTCTCCACTCATCGTATTGTATGATGCTTGGCCCAATAAAATTTATAGTCTTTTTTTCTTTTTGCAGAATATGCTTGTACTAAATATGTTTGTTTTGTAGATTACTTGCAAATAGACGAAAAGGGGAGAATGCTGATGGAAGTTAAGAAGCTAGGCGGAGCCGTGTTATTTGGTTTAGCTACAATTTTAGGGATTGCTATTGTTTTTTCTGCTATATTTGCTACTATCCTTCGATTCACTAACCTCCAAGAAAGTTCCATTTCTTTATTCATTACGATTGTTTCATTTATTGCTCTTTTTAGCGGTGGGTTTATTACAGGTGGTAAAGCCAAAGAAAAAGGTTGGCTTTTTGGGACGCTTACTGGCGGTTTATTCTCCCTACTCGTTTTATCATTTCGTTATTTAGGGTATGATCAATTATTTACACTTCAAGAGGTAGTCTATCATATTTGCTATATTGTAACTGCGATGATGGGAGGAATATTAGGAGTAAATGTGAGCGGAGGAAGGAGTAGTGCATAATATTACTATTTAGTTTCATGAACCTTACATTCACTGCTGAAAGGTTGTGATAACCATTCCATTGACAGCGAACCTGTTTATACAAACGACCCTCACTATAAACAAAACGAAAGATGCAGCATTAATGCTACATCTTTCGTTCTTCATATTACATAGACTTTCCTTTTTCAATCACTTCACGAACTGCATTTCGGTCATATGTAAGACGTGTTTTATCTCCACAAACCATAACAATCTTTCCTTCATCAATAGCGTCTACAATACCATGTAGACCACCAATCGTCACAATTTTGTCCCCTTTTTGAAGCTCATTCTGCATTTGCATTGTCGCTTTTTGACGCTTTTGTTGCGGACGAATTAACAGGAAATAAAATAACACAAACATTAAAATGATCGGTGATAAATTAATCAATGTAGCCAAAATAACTCCTCCTTTCAAATAGCCTATTAAAAGTTTTTTGCATCAGGACGGTTAAACCCATAACGTTCAAAAAACTCTTCTTTAAAGTCCCCTAAACGATCTTCACGAATCGCTTGTCGAACTTGCTCCATTAATTTTAACAGAAAATGAAGGTTATGATAAGTTGTTAATCTCAACCCAAACGTTTCATCACTTTTAATTAAATGACGAATGTAAGCTCGGCTGTAATTTTTACACGTATAGCAATCACAATTTTCATCGATTGGTCGGAAATCACGTGCATATTTTGCATTTTTAACAACAAGTCTACCTTCACTCGTCATTAAGGTACCATTACGAGCAATACGTGTCGGTAAAACACAATCGAACATATCAATTCCACGTATTGATCCATCAATTAAGGAATCTGGTGACCCTACCCCCATTAAGTAACGTGGTTTGTTTGTCGGTAATAGTGGTGTTGTAAATTCTAATGCTCGGTTCATCACGTCCTTAGGCTCACCAACCGAAAGCCCACCAATAGCATAACCAGGAAAATCAAGAGATATCAAATCTTGAGCACTTTGTTTACGTAAATCTTCATACTCTCCACCTTGAACAATACCAAAGAGTCCTTGATCCTCTGGACGTTGATGAGCCTTCAAGCAGCGTTCAGCCCAACGTGATGTTCGTTCAACAGACCGCTTCATATAATCACGCTCAGCTGGATAAGGAGGACATTCATCAAATGCCATCATAATATCAGATCCTAATGCATTTTGTATTTCCATCGCCTTCTCAGGACTCAAAAATAGCTTGTCCCCGTTCAAGTGATTACGGAAATGTACTCCTTCTTCCTCAATTTTACGGAATTGGCTTAAACTAAAGACTTGGAAGCCACCTGAATCCGTTAAAATAGATCGGTCCCAGTTCATAAATTTATGTAGGCCACCTGCCTCTTTAATAATATCATGCCCAGGTCGAAGCCAAAGGTGGTAGGTATTGCTTAAAATAATCCCTGCATCCATTGCTTTCAATTCTTCTGGTGCCATCGTTTTGACGGTAGCAAGTGTACCGACTGGCATAAACACTGGTGTTTCAAACGAACCGTGTGGTGTATGAACACGGCCTAAACGAGCACCCGTTTGTTTACACGTTTTTATAAGCTCATATCTTATTGCAGTCAATTTTATAACATCTCCTTGTTTCATACCATTATCGAATGAACATTGCATCTCCAAAACTAAAGAAGCGATACTCTTCTTGAACGGCTACATTGTACGCATGTAATACATTTTCCTGACCAGCTAATGCACTTACAAGCATAATTAGGGTTGATTTTGGTAGGTGAAAATTCGTAATCATCTGGTCTATTCCTTTAAACTCATACCCTGGGTATATAAATATATCCGTCCACCCATTTTCTGCAACGAACATCCCATTATGCTTTGAGGCAATCGTTTCCAGCGTCCGTGTAGAAGTAGTACCTACCGTTATAATATTTCCACCAGCACGCTTCACTTCATTCAATAGGGTAGCTGTTTCTTCCGTCACTTGATAAAACTCAGCATGCATTTCATGCTCCTCGATCGTATCGACTGAAACTGGTCGGAAAGTTCCTAATCCAACATGCAAGGTAATAAACGCAAGATGAATCCCTTTTGCTTTAATTTCATCTAAAAGTTCATCAGTAAAGTGAAGACCAGCCGTAGGAGCAGCAGCAGATCCTCGCTCACGAGCGAAAACGGTTTGATAGCGATCCTGTTCATCAAGCTTTTCTCGAATGTATGGTGGTAAAGGCATCTCACCTAACTCATCTAATACTTCATAAAAAATGCCTTCATAAGAAAAATGCAGAAGTCTTCCTCCATGTTCTTCTGTACCAACACATCTCGCTTTTAGCTTACCGTCCCCAAAACTAATAATCGTGCCTTCCTTTACCCGTTTAGCAGGCTTAACAAGCGCTTCCCATACATCATTTTCTTCTTGCTTTAATAATAATACTTCAATATTAGCCTTTGTACCTTCCTTCTCGCCAAACAAACGTGCTGGTAAAACACGTGTGTCGTTTAACACTAAACAATCACCTTCACCAAGATAATCTATAATATTTTTGAAGACAGTATGCTGAATGGTTCCGTCTTCTTTATCTAAAACCATTAACTTGCTCTCTGTTCTCTCTTTTAAAGGCACTTGAGCAATTAGGTTTTCTGGTAAATTAAAATCAAAGTCTTGGACTTTCACTGCTGTCACCCTTCAATCTGTTTTTCTCTAGTTCAATATACTAGCTATAGTAACCCTATATTATAGTTCAATAAATAATAATATTGACTGTGAAACGTTTTATTTTTCATTCAGTATTCTCTTCTCGTAGTAAAAAATACTACTCTTCTTTAGGTATCTCCATTCCTAAATGACGATAGACAAGATCTGTTACCATTCTTCCCCTAGGAGTACGTTGTAAAAACCCAATTTGTAATAAATATGGTTCATAAACATCTTCAATTGTATGGGATTCCTCTCCAATGCTAGCTGCAATCGTATCAAGGCCAACTGGCCCTCCTCTAAACCTTTCGATTATGGCACGTAAAAGCTTATGGTCAATATGGTCTAAGCCTACTGAATCGACTTGAAGTAAATTTAACGCATCGATGGTAAGCTGAGTTGTAACCATTCCATCTCCTCTTACTTGTGCGAAGTCACGAACCCTACGTAGAAGCCTGTTTGCAATTCGAGGAGTTCCTCTCGATCTTCTAGCGATTTCCCCTGCTGCTTCTTCCGTAATTTCTGTTTCTAATATTTCTGATGTCCGCTGAACAATATCTTGAAGTTGAGCCTCTTCATAATACTCTAAGCGGCTAAGAACACCAAAACGATCTCGAAGTGGAGCAGATAAAGAACCAGCTCTTGTCGTAGCCCCAACTAACGTAAATGGTGGAAGATCAAGGCGAACCGACCTGGCCGACGGTCCTTTCCCTATCAAAATATCCAAACAGAAATCTTCCATTGCAGGATAAAGAACCTCTTCAATAGAACGTTGCAATCGATGGATTTCATCAATAAACAGGACATCTCCTGGTTCAAGTGCTGTTAAAACAGCTGCTAAGTCTCCTGGACGTTCAATTGCTGGTCCTGATGTCGTTCTTAATTGTACTCCCATTTCATTAGCAATCACCGCAGCAAGAGTTGTTTTCCCTAAGCCTGGAGGTCCATATAATAAAACGTGATCCAACGTCTCCTCCCGAAGTTTGGCAGCTTCAATAAATACCTCAAGATTCTTTTTTACTTTATCTTGACCAATATATTGACGTAACGTTTTAGGGCGAAGGGATTGTTCAAAGTTTATTTCTCCTAATTCGATATCGTTGGAAACTAGCCGATCCTCCATATAGAATTACCTCCTTTCTTTATTTTAGAAGAAGCTGTAACCCTTTTTTAATGTATTCATCTGTATTAAGATTTTCTTTTGCTAATTTAGGTTGTATCCTCTTAAGTTCCCTTTCGGAATAACCTAGTGCCTTTAATGCAAGAATTGCTTCTTCCATATCCGCTTGTTCCGCTGAAGCTTCCTCCACATCTGATTGAAATAAATTAGGGAAGTAATCAGGAACAACGTCTTGTAATTTTCCTTTTAAGTCTAATATCATTTGTCTTGCCGTCTTCTTACCGACACCAGGAAATTTGACAAGAAACGCTTCATTCTCATTTTCAATGGCATGGATCACAGCCTGAACTTCGCCAGATGCTAAAATAGCAAGAGCCCCTTTAGGCCCAATTCCTGAAACATTCAATAGTTTCATAAACAATAGTTTTTCTTCTCTTGATAAAAATCCATACAAAGCGATTAAATCCTCGCGAACATGTTGGTATGTAAAGACTTGAATCGTTTTATGTTGATAAGGTGAAAAGGAGAATGGGTTTGGTGCAAATATTTTATATCCAATTTCTCCAGTTTCAATCACGACATATTCAGGACCAACGTATTGAACCGTCCCTTTTATATATTCATACATGATTTTCTCTCCTTAAGGTTAACAAATAGTATCATATCATCTTTTTTAACAATTACAAACTACATCGATGACGAATTCCCCCGAAACATTTGTTCTTATTTTATCAAAAAAATAACAAAAGAAAAAGGCGACCTTTCCTAGGGTGCCTTTTCTTTTGTTAGTATAACTGAAAAACATTATTTTTTCTTTCTCGTTTAACGATTTTTTTTATACGGTTTAAAAACATCTAATACTTCATTATACTCTTCTTTTGATTTGATTGGAATACCTTTCACTAGCTCTTTTTGCGTTTTACTTTCCAGCTTAGGTATATCTATTTGGAAAAAAGATTGAATTACATTTGACTTGTCAGGCTTTCCATTAAAAATTGTTAACACTCCACCCTCTGTTATGCCAAAATATCCATTACTTTTTAACAAAGGAGAAATATCATTCATCTGCTGTTGAAAAATCGCAACCTCTTCATTCATCTCTACTAAATTCCATTTTTCATACTCTGACCAAAAATCTTCCATTGACCAAATGGTTTTTGTAACAACCTCTTTACTGCTTTCACCATCTAAATATAACCTTTCAAGAATAACTGTAATTTGATGAGCTGGCGCCACCTCTGTTGAATCGTGCTTTTCTGTATTTGCTTGAGAATCAGTAGCCCCACAAACAGATTGATCTAAATTAAATACTGTTATAGTAACAATCAATAGACTCATGTACAAAATACGAAAAGCTCTAATCATTCTGACCACCTCTAATACATTCTATTTGCTTCATCTAAAGGTTTCCCAATATTCACCATGGATATTCTTCTTTTTAAGTGTCTTACAATACTTAGGAAGTACTTATTTTAAAACAAAAGCGAACTTAGCATCGCTAAGTTCGCTTTAAAGTTAAATTTTATTCGACCTCTGCTTTCAAGCTTTTAATTAAATTTTCCACATCTTTAGCGAGAAATCTTTTCGGTCCCCCATCACGAAGGTCATTATCAATTACCTTTATTCGAGCAAAGTTTCCATAGGTTGAATCTATATAAAGTTGTTTTCCATCAATATATGGATCAACCGCTGCTGCTACTCTCTCTTCCGTTTGTTGTTTACTTCTTTGGTCATTTTCTACTAAATCAAGACCAATGATTGCCACATTTCTATCGACAATCACTCTAGCCTCATTTACATTTTCGACTGAAGAAGCAAGTATGCTTATTTCTTCAACAAATTTTCCGTTATAAGCAGCATAGTAGGAGTTTTTTGCCTTTGTAGAAATAGAATCCCAATGCCCATGATAATTATTATCTTGATTGTTATCTATTATCTCTCCGTTTGCATTCTCACGTACGACCTCCCTTTCTTTTCCTTCAGGAGAATCATACATAATTCTCATTGGACCACCATGCTTCCAATTTGAATCATATTGCGCTGCTCCATAAAGATTTGTACGTTCATCTATCTCTTCTGTCCCTTGACATCCGCCGAAAATAAATGTGGTGAGCAAGATACTAAATAGCATATACGAACGTTTTCTCATGCACCTTCTCCTCCAATCTTAAAATGAGCAAACTTTGCTCCTTTTTAGTTTTTAGAGGATCATCCGTAAACATACAAGGATAAAATTGACTTATTTAATTGATTTTTTTTCCAACTCTTGAATGAGCTCGCCTGTTTTCTGTAAGAAGATTATTCTGTTATGGTGCTTCTTAAAGGTCATTTGCTGAAGAAACGGCCAGGTTGCCAGTTGAGTTTGTATATCAAGTCGTCTAAACCGATTCCATTCTCGGTATATCCCAGTCGGATAAAATAGACCATATAAGAAGGGTAAATTCGATTTGTATTTATACAGGAGATCATGCGCCCAAAGCGCCTGGCTATCCCAGTTAATCGCATGTAAAAATCGGTTTGATAACTGTAAATCATCCACAATCTTAGGCGCTATTGCAATCAAATCAAAGTCAATTAAATAACAGTCGTTTTCTTTGTTTTTTATAAAATTATGATGGGCAACATCTCCATGAACTACACATACATCTTTTTTCACCCATAATTCTTCCATTTCTGCTAGCTTTTGAAGCGAATAATTTCCCCAGTATAGAAACGTTGCTAACATGGATTCTGGAATGAACAATCGAAAATATGGAGCATTTTTCAAAAATTCTTTTTGCCTTTTCCTCCATTTTTCTAAAAGGTTAAAAGTTGGTATATACGGTTGTAAATGATAGACATATTGATTTGTGTACTTATGAAAAGCCGATAAAACTTTTAGCGCTTTATGTCGATCATCATACAGACGATAATCTAATGATGAGGAATCTACCCAGTAATATAATCCATAATATTTCCCTTCGAAACACAGTTTCTTCCTATAATGAATCGGATGGAAATTCACATTGAATGGAAAGCCATCTTTAGATAGGTTGTTATTTAACATAAACTGTGAAAGAAAATGCGATTCTTTTCTATACTCTTTAACAAACCACTTTTCGGTATTATAGGCAAGAAGCCATTTCCCTTTTTTTAAATAATGAAGGTATCCATTTTTTACATTAAGCTCCGATTGAAAATATAAAAGGAGACGATTATAAAAATCGTCCCCTCTCAGGCTACCTGTCGAATTCATCGTCATATGGTCTAGGCATAGAAAATGGTCCTTGCGGAAAACCGTTTGGTGGACCGGTAAAATATTGTGGGCCCATATATGGGGCAGGATACATTTGACCACCTACTGGCCCTTTCGGAACATAGCCAGTCATTCTTGGACCACACCCACAACCATCGTCTATCCCATGGTGACTTTGAACTCCTGCGACGGCAGAAGGTGGAACTTGTGCCCCGTTATCTCCAGCACCACCAAATGGTACTAATGCACCGGGATCTTCTACTACTCCACCGGGCTGCCACGGCATTCCAGTACCTCCGTAAGGGAAAGGTGCTCCCTGACCTTCTACTCCTGGTAGAACACCATAGTGCATCCCGTGCGGCCCATAACCAGCTCCTTGTGGCATTACGTGCGGATTACCCATTGGTCCATTTGAATGGTGCATTGAGTGAGAAGGCATTCCATTCCCCTGCTCCATCGGCATTCCCATTGTATGAGATCCCATTCCATTATTTTGTTCCATCGGCATCCCCATTGTATGAGATCCCATTCCATTATTTTGTTCCATTGGCATCCCCATTGTATGAGGTCCCATTCCATTATTCTGTTCCATTGGCATTCCCATTGTATGAGGTCCCATTCCATTATTCTGTTCCATTGGCATTCCCCATGAACCGTGCGTCATTCCATTACTTTGATCCATTGGCATCCCCATTGTATGAGGTCCCATTCCATTACTTTGTTCCATTGGCATTCCCCATGAACCCGGAGCCATTCCCATTTGTGCAGGCATTTCATTTTGAACACCCGGAATTTGATAAGGTACTCCATTTTCCGGCATCATACCTGGATACATTCCCATATAAGGGGAGGATTCATCATTGGATGCAATCGCATTAATATTATCTACACCTGCCACTCCATTTGGCCCCCACTGTTGGTGGTGCATTGGTGTACTGTAGCTACTATAAGGCATGTGTGGAGCGTACCCACCTTGTGGTGGACAGAATCCAGCTCCTGGCATAATCGGTGAAACTGGAACACATTGCTCATACATTGGCATTGGAGGACATTCTGGACTTTCCTCTACAACTGGTTTTTCTTTTTCCACAACAGGAAGAACATTAGGTGGCTTTTCTGGCAGAACAGGTGCTTCCTTCTTAATCTGCATATTAGCCATGTTCATCATATAGTAATTATTAATGTCAATTTCCGGAATAACCGGCGTTGGCATTTTAGGTGGTGGTTGCACCGGTACTTCTTTTTTCATTGGTTTCGGTGCTTCCTTATAAGGCATTTCTTTTTTATATGGATGAGTTGCTTTTGGCATCTCTTTCGCACCAAAATTCACCTGTTTTTTTACGGTCCCTCCTGATGTTGGTACCTTTATTTTCATGCCGGGCATTATCATATCTGGATTTGATAGCTGAGCGTTCATCTTCTTTACCTCTTCGAAATCCACACCATATTTTTTGGCGATTTTCCAAAGAGTGTCTCCCTTTTGAACAATATGGATCTTCACTCTTTTTCCCTCCTCAGGCATAAGTCTATATATCCTATGTGAAAATAGGCAAAGTGCGATTAATCTATACAAAAACTTATGAATGGAAAAAAAAAAATATACCTTCCCACATAAAGGAAGGTATATTTCACTTATTAGGCTCTTTCTAGCATTCGGTCTAATGCAGCTATAGCATAGTTAGAAACTTCTTCATCCACTGAAATAATATTGATTGGATCTCCATCTACGATACTTTCGAGCGCCCATAACAGATGTGGTAAATCAATTCTGTTCATCGTTAAGCATGGACACATATATGGATTTAAAGAAATAATATGTTTATCAGGATGATTTTGAATAAGCCGATTCACTAAATTCATCTCCGTACCAATTGCCCATGAAGTGCCAGGTTCAGCTTTTTCAATCGTTTCAATAATATACTTCGTTGAACCATTATCATCAGACAACTCAACCACTTCACGGCTACATTCCGGATGGACAATGATGTTCATCTCAGGGTATTGTTTTCGGACGTTCTCAATGTTTTTAACCGTAAAATTTTCATGGACAGAACAATGACCCTTCCATAGAATAACAATAGCTTCTTCCGGGTTTCCATCATAGATAAGTTCGTTTTGAATTGGGTCCCATACAGCCATTTTATCTAGCGGTATTCCAAGGTCATAAGCAGTATTTCTACCTAAATGTTGGTCAGGAAGGAACAGTATTCTTTGTTTTTCTTTAAGTGCCCATTTTACCATTGTATGAGCATTTGAAGAAGTAACGGTTGCTCCACCATATTTCCCAACGAACGCTTTAATTGCCGCTGTAGAATTAACATATGTTAGGGGGAGAATCGTATCTCCAAACATACTTTGAAGCTCTTTCCAAGCCTTTTCTGTTTGATGGATGTCCGCCATATCAGCCATTGAGCAGCCAGCGCGCATGTCTGGTAAAATTACTTTCTGCGCTTCAGTTGTTAAAATATCTGCTGTTTCTGCCATAAAATGTACGCCACAAAACACAATATATTCTGCCTTCGAATTACGAGCTGAAACTTGCGCAAGCTGTAATGAATCACCTGCAGAATCAGAAAACTGAATTACTTCATCTTTCTGGTAATGATGTCCTGGGATAAACAGTTTATCTCCTAGATCATCTTTAATTTCCTTAACTCTTCTTTCCATTTCTTCAACAGAAAGATTATGATATTTTTCCGGTAGCCCTATGTTTTTTTGTTCTTGTAACACTTGCAATACACTCATCGTCATTGCCCCCTTATATTCATACCCTTTATAAAACCCGTTTCTCTAAACGGCTTGCTATTATTTTCACTTATTCCACAGGATATCGAAATCTTCTCATGATTGGTATTCCTATTATCAATATCAAGATGATTGTTCGTAAGCTGTAAAAATAATCGTGACTACTTCTATGTTGTCATTAACACTTTTGCACTAATGTCCAGAGACTTATACGAGTGGGTTAAATACCCTAATGAAATATACTGTACCCCTGTGTTTCCGTATTCCTTTACATTTTTAGGTGTGATACCTCCAGAAGCCTCTGTAACAACGTGGCTAGGAACGTAAGAAATCCACTCGCTAATTTCTTCTGGAGTACGATTATCGAACATGATAATATCCGCTCCTGCTTCAATTGCTTCTAACATTTGTTGCTTTGATTCGATTTCTACTTCAATCTTCACAGTATGACCTAGCTTTTCTTTCACGGATTTTACAGCGTTCGTAATGCCACCAGCAAATGAAATATGATTATCTTTTAACATGACCGCATCATATAAGCCCTTTCTATGGTTATAACCACCACCACAAGTAACGGCATATTTTTCTAGCATCCTTAATCCCGGTGTTGTTTTTCTCGTATCACAAATTCTAACACCTGTTCCCTCTACTATTCCGACGGTTTCCATTGTTGTCGTAGCAATTCCGCTCATTCTTTGAACTAAATTTAATACAACTCGTTCGCCTTGAAGTAAGCCTGCCATTGGACCAGATATGATAGCAATGACTTCGCCAATTTGAACCTCATCCCCGTCTTGTTTCTTTACATCTACTTGAATGGCATTGTCAATAATAGAGAATCCAGCTTTTATCACTTCACTTCCACAAAAAATACCGTTTTCTTTTGCAATAAAGTGAAAAACACCTTTGTCTGACTGTTTAAACAAAGCTTGTGAAGACAAGTCACCTTCTCCAATATCTTCAATAAAAAAATCCTCAAGCATGGCTTTTAATTTTAAGTTGTTCATCAAATGTCACCTTCATTTCTCCGTTTACCTTTCGATGGACAATTCTCTTTTGACACCAGCTTTTTTTCTCATCTGGATGGTCAAGGCGAATATGTCCTCCTCGGCTTTCTGATCGTAAAAGAGCTGATTCTGTCATTAACTTTCCAATTATCCACATGAAATAAGAATGGATTCCTTCAACCGTTTTTTCTTCAATTGACACTTTACCTAGTGATTCTCTATTAATATCATTAAGCCAGTTTAGATGGGTTATTAATCGGTCCTTCTCACGAATCACCCCAACAGCTTTCATCATATTTAAACGGAATTCATGCTGATTAATGGGATAATCTGCGATAGCAGGAAGGTCTTTAAGTTTCTTTGGTATTAGGAACGTCCTGTGATGCTCTCTTTCATTTAAGTAATTCCCCAGCCTCTTCCCATAAACAAGGCCTTCTAAAAGTGAATTACTTGCCAACCTGTTCGATCCGTGTACACCAGTGCAGGCAACCTCTCCGATTGCATATAAACCTTGGATACATGTTTCTCCAACTGAATTAACAACGACACCTCCCATAAGGAAATGGGAACCGGGTGCAACTGGTATTAAGCCGTCTTTAATGGAAATGCCTTGTTCTTCGCACATTTTCGTAATCGTTGGGAATTTCTTTGTAAAGTCGACAATTGAAGAGATATCAAGATACACATCATTTCCTTTAGCTCGCTCTTTAAAAATTTCGTGAGCGACAATATGCCTTGGAGCTAAATCCTTCATCGGATGCTTATGTCTCATGATTTTTTGTCCAAATTGATTCGTCAATATGCCTCCTGCACCTCTAACTGCTTCTGAAACCAACCCTTTTGTCTCTCCGTTTACAAATAGTAATGTGGGGTGAAATTGGACAAATTCTAAATCTGTTAACTGCGCCCCTGCTAAATAAGCCATTGCTAAGCCATCACCAGAGATTGTATGATGGTTTGAAGTAAAGGAGTAAAATCGTCCTGCTCCTCCTGTTGCTAACACAATATTTGGTGCAAAATAATTCATCGTTCTATCACGTTTGTTTTTGGTTACGACGCCAATACAACGATCGCTTTTTTGTTCTTGGAGTAATGAAATAACCGTTTCATTCTCGATTATCTCTACGTTTGATGGCAACGTTTTCAGCAAGTGCTGTATCACAAATCTCCCGGTAGCATCGCCACCGCTATGAACGATTCGTTCTACACTATGAGCACCTTCCATTCCCAACGAAAGCTCTCCACTTTCTGTACGATCAACAGGAAGCCCCTTCTGTATGATGTCCTCTACGATTTCCTTTCCCTCTTTGACTAGGCGATGAACTTCTTTCTCATTATGATGCCACCTTCCAGCCTCTAGAGTATCCTGGTAGTGCTTCATAATATGGTCTTGTGGTGAGATAGCTGCCGAGATACCTCCTTGTGCCATGGAAGAATTGCTACTCTCTTTATTTGACTTTGTGATAATTATCACATGTAATTGATTATTCAGTGTGTTCGCTAGCTGCAAAGCAGCTATTCCACTTCCTACAATAATAACATCTGCTTTACGCATGACGAATTTTCCTCCCTGATATTACAGGTGTCTTGACACATATATTTACACATATTTAAACTAATGACAAGTATTTTTTATGGTATTCAACTATTCTGAAAATTATAAAGGGGGTTTTCTCCATGAAATATTTTGATTATGCCGCAACGACTCCTATGGATTCTGATGCAATTCAAGCGTATTCACAAGTTGCAACTCAATATTTTGGAAACACCAGTAGCCTACACGATGAAGGAAGTAAATCCCAACAATTACTAGAAACATGTCGACAGGAATGGGGGAAATTTCTCCAAGTTCCTTCAGAAGGAATTTATTTTACTGCAAGCGGAACTGAAAGCAATTTAATAGGAATTATTTCACTTGCACAAAGTATGAGAAAACACGGCAATCATATCATTACTACTTTAGGAGAGCATACATCTGTTCACTCTGCCTTTTCTTATCTTGAAAAGCAGGGATTTCAAATCACAAAATTACCGCTCAATAAACAGGGACAAATTAACCTAAAAGAACTTGAGAGTGCTATTCAAAGTGAAACAATACTTATTGCCATCCAAACGGTCAATGGGGAAATTGGTAGTATACAACCAATAGAAGATATAACGAAATTAATTCACAATGAAAACATTGTATTACATTGTGACGCAGTTCAATCTTTTGGAAAACTCGATCTATCTGATATCCTTAAAACAGTGGATAGTTTCAGCATCTCGTCTCATAAGGTATATGGACCTAAAGGAACAGGATTACTATATATAAATCCTAGCCGTCATCCTACTCCTATCTTTCCAGAATTAACTCATGAAAAAGGAATTAGAGGTGGAACTATTGACGTTCCTAGTATTGCTGCATTTACGGTCGCTGGTGGAAAAGTCCTATCACATAATCATGAATCGGTGAGTCACATTAGAGAATTATTTCTTAAAGAACTTACTAAACATAAATTAGCGTTTACATTATTTGAACATAATGATCCACACTGGCAGCTGCCTCATGTTGTCGGTCTAGGATTTGATGATATTCAGGGCCAATGGATCATGTTAGAGGCAAATCGCAGGGGGTTTGCTATTTCAACTGGAAGTGCTTGCTCAATTGGCCAACAAAGCCCCTCTAAAACGATGCTAGCTATGGGGGTAAGCAATGAACAAGCGAAAGAATTTATTAGAATTTCATTTAGTCACACTTCATCAGAAACGGATGTCTTAAGCTTAGCGCAAGCTCTAAAAGACATTGTAAATGATTCTCCACAAACTCAGAGTTCGTTAAAATAAAATACGTGTTGATAACGATAGGGGGAACCTCGGTGGTAAGAAAAAAAATATTAGGTGAAGAGAGAAGACAGCAAATTTTAAACAAACTATTAGACGAGAAAATACCGGTTACGGGTAGCGAGCTCGCCGATATAATGAATGTAAGTCGGCAAGTAATCGTGAATGATATTTCCCTTTTAAAAGCTCGGAATGAACCCATCATTGCCACTAGTCAAGGATATTTGTACATTGTCAATAAAACATCAGCAATGATGGAGAAAACCGTTGCTTGCTACCATTCACCTGATCGTACAGAAGAAGAGTTAAACCTTCTTGTTGACTTAGGTGTAATGGTAAAAGACGTTAAGATTGAACACCCTGTCTATGGAGATCTTACCGCCTCAATCCGTGTATCTAGCCGAAAAGATGTGAAAGAATTTCTGAAAAAAATAGTGAACACGAAAGCTTCATTGCTATCAGAATTAACGGGCGGTGCTCACCTTCATACACTTGTTGCCAAGGACGAAAAAACATTAATACAAGCAGAAAAAGCTCTACATATGAATGGATTCCTCATTCTTACAAATGAATGACTTCCTTGCCAATACTTTACTAAAAAATTAGGAACTCTAAAGCTGTGTTATCGTCCCAAAAAAAAAAGCGATATTTAAAAGCTTTGTGCATTTTCCATTTACGAAGATCTTTCACTGTTCGTAAGACAAAGTGACAAGTACTTAATAAAAGCAAAATAATGGTTCGTATATAAAAAACCGTATATGATGTCCTTTTTCATCATACACGGTTTTTTCTTATGCAATCGGATAAGAAGCATAACTTCCAATCACTTTCACTCCACATCCTAATGCCCTAATTTCATCTAGTGATCCCTTTACTAAAACACTATCTACCTCTTCTTCTATATCAATAATAAAGAAATAGTCTCCTAAACGCTTTTTCAATGGACGTGATTCGATTTTACTTAAATTCAGCCGTCTCCATGAAAAGGCTGAAAGCACTTGGTGAAGTGCTCCTGCTCGGTCGGTTGGTAATGTCACCATAATGGTTGATTTAACACGAGTAGGTGTTAACGAAAGGGTTGGTGGTGCCTTATCAGACGTCACAACAACAAAGCGAGTATGGTTATTAGAAGAATCTTGTATGTTTCTTTTTACAATTTCCAATTCATAAAGCTTAGCTGCTAATTCTGTCCCAATCGCAGCTAAAGGTTTTTCACTCTCACGACTGACTAGTTTTGCTGCAGCAGAGGTCGAGGTCGTTTGCACTAACGGAACCCCTTTTAGATCTTGATGTAAAAACTGATGACACTGAGCAAGGGCGTGAGAGTGTGATAACACCTTTTCAACTTGTTGATTTTTTTGATCTATATGCATTAATAAATGTTGTTGAATCGGTAAAATAATTTCAGCTACTACACTTAGATTGGAGGAACGAAATAACGAATCAATCGTTAATGTAACGGATCCTTCCAATGTATTTTCTAATGGGATTATAGAATAGTCGACCTCGTTGTTGACTAATGCATCAAAACAATCAGGGATCGTAAAATAAGCTTTTAACTTCTGCTGACTAAAAGCGTGAAGCGCAGCTACATTCGTAAACGAACCTTCTGGTCCTAAGTATCCAATTCTATTCTTGTTCATTATTTAAGCTCCTGACCCAAGCACTTCTACTCGTTCAATAAATTCTAATCGATTTAATTTTACAATTAAATCTTCAAGCCCGATAGTCAAGCCTGTTACATTTAGCGACATAGTGACACTTGCTCTCCCTTGAAGAGGAATCGCTTGGTGAATCGTCAAAACGTTGCAATCATATGCAGCTAATTCTGTCAATAAACGAGAAAGAGTTCCAGAGCGATCTTCCAAATGAAAAAACAGCGTAATTATTTTTTCCATCACAACCCGATGAAATGGAAAGACAGTATCTCGATATTTATAAAAGGCACTTCGGCTTAAATCAACCTTATTTACTGCCTCCCAAACAGAGGTAGCTTTTCCGCGATCGATTAGCTCCTTCGCTGCTAATGCTTTCCTCATTGCCTCTGGTAAGACTTCTTCTCTTACAAGGTAATATTTTGCATCTAGCTCTTTTTTATCCATGACTCTCCCCACCAAATCACATTATTCAACAAATTCAAATTCATATTCTAATAAGCGTACAGTATCTCCGTCCGTTGCCCCTTTCTCTCTAAGGGCTTCGTCTACTCCTAACCCTCTAAGCTGCCTTGCAAATCGTCTGACAGACTCATCTCGTGTAAAATCAGTCATTTTAAACAATCGTTCCACTGTATAGCCACTTACAACAAAACTACCGTCTGATTCACGTGAAATAAGAAAATCTTCGCTCGTTTGATCATGTTTGTAAAGTACGCGATTAATTGCCTCTTCTTCATCTTCCAATAATGGAAACTCAGGAGTCGTTTCTAGTAAATCAGCAATTGCAAATAGCAATTCCTTTAGCCCCATTCTAGTAACAGACGAAATTGGCATCACAGGGTAATCACCAGGGAGCTTTTCTTTAAATCGAGCTAAGTTTTCTTCAGCGTCAGGAAGCTCCATTTTACTCGCCACAATAATTTGAGGGCGTTCTGTTAACCGCAAATTGTATTCCTTCAATTCTTCATTGATCGTCAAGTAGTCTTCGTATGGATCTCTTCCCTCCATCCCAGACATATCAATAACATGAACAATTACTCTCGTCCGCTCGACATGACGTAAAAATTGGTGTCCTAAACCTATTCCTTCAGATGCACCTTCAATTAAACCGGGCAGGTCGGCCATTACGAAACTTCGACTATCATCCGTCTCTACCATTCCTAAATTAGGTGCTATTGTAGTAAAATGGTAGGCAGCAATTTTTGGCTTTGCAGACGAAACGACAGAAAGAAGAGTTGATTTCCCAACACTTGGAAAACCGACTAATCCTACATCTGCAAGTAATTTTAACTCCATAACAATATAGCGGTCTTGACCTGGTTCTCCTTTTTCTGAAAGCTCAGGGGCTGGATTTGCTGGAGTAGCGAATCGAGAATTCCCTCTTCCACCACGACCACCTTTGGCGATAACCGCTCTTTGACCATGCTGAACTAAATCGGCGATGACTTCTTTTGAATCATCATCCTTGACGACCGTACCTGGTGGGACCTTTACGACCATTGGTTCAGCATTTTTTCCGTGCTGATTTTTTGACATCCCGTGCTCTCCACGCGGAGCTTTAAAATGACGTTGATAACGAAAATCAATTAATGTTCTTAAGCCTTCATCCACCTCAAAAATGACGTCAGCGCCTTTCCCGCCGTCACCACCAGCTGGTCCACCTTTTGGAACGTATTTTTCACGGCGAAACGCAACCATTCCGTTTCCGCCGTCTCCGCCTTTTGTATATACTTTGACCTGATCGACAAACATATGTTACCTCCTCAATTTCAAACGACTATGCAAAATAATCGTTAGGACTTAACGATTAACTCTAATACTATTTCTTTATTTGACAATGATTGTAATGTCACTTCCATCTCCTCAGACAGAAGTCCCCTCTTTAACCACTTACTTATGTTTATCTCATCTTTTATTATTCCTTGAAAATCTAAAATGAACCGGGATTCTTCAGACGTAATATTAATCTTTAAGCATAAGTTATTTTCCGTCATTAGTTCTACTTGATTTTCAAGCTGCTTTAAAAATGTGCCTAACCACTCTACAAGGACATCCTCTTTTAATCGGTGATTTTCTTCAACTGCTATAATGTCATACTCTAAATGAATCACATTTTTTGTCCAATTATACGTTAATAACCATTCTACAAAATTTGGTGATTTTAATTTCGAAAGCATGGATTCCCTTTGAGCTTCCATCACAATACCATCAATGATCAATTTCGCTTGATCCACTCGATTTAAATCTAAATTCCCCTTTATTAACTGTAGTTGGTTCATAAAATCATGCCTAGCATGTCTTAACGCTTCTTCAACCGTCCAATTTTGTATCATTATTGCACTCCTATACCGAATTCTCTTTGTCATAAGTATAGCAGAAATAAAATACTAGTGCGCCCATTCGGTAAAAACAACACGAATAGTAAAGTCTTTCGATTATATATCCTTCACTATTCGACTTAAAAAAAGATAATACGTAATGATAAAAAGGTCGACCTTACAAAGTAACTGTCAAATAACCCCTTTATACAACAAGAAAACTCTAACCGTTAGCCGGTTAGAGTTCGTCTTAAAAAGATTAAGCTTCTTTCGCTACTGGATATACGCTTACTTGCTTTTTGTCACGACCTAAACGTTCAAATTTTACAACGCCGTCGATTTTTGCGAAAAGAGTATCATCGCCTCCACGACCTACGTTCGCACCTGGGTAAATCTTTGTACCGCGTTGACGGTAAAGGATTGAACCACCTGTTACGAATTGACCGTCTGCACGCTTAGCACCTAAGCGTTTAGAGATTGAATCACGACCGTTCTTTGTTGAACCTACTCCCTTTTTAGACGCAAAAAACTGAAGATCTAATCTTAGCATATGTTCCACCTCCTATTGTTTGAAGGTTAATTTCATGTATTTCTTATAATCTTGTTGAATCGTTTCCAATGACACGACCATACCTTTTAGAAGTAATTGTACTTGCTCATCTTCCTTTTCCGAAAGGCTTTCTGGAAGCTCAAAATGCAAGAACCCACCATCAGGTGATTGATAAACAACGGGCTCTTTACCTGTTATTTCTTCAATCGCATTAATGGTACCTATAGATACAGCCGAAGCACCGGCACAAACGATATCCTGACCATGTTCGGCAAAATTAGCGTGACCTTCCATAGTAAAGGATGTAATCCTTTCACTATCAATGGAAGATTTAGTAATGACTATGTTAATCATGTCTACCACCATTACGCGTTGATTTTTTCAATCACAACTTTTGTGTATGGTTGACGATGACCTTGCTTACGACGGTAGTTTTTCTTCGGCTTATATTTGAAAACAACAAGTTTTTTAGCACGACCTTGTTTTTCAATTTTCGCTGTAACTGTAGCGCCTTCAACAAGTGGGCTTCCTACTTTTACATCTTCTCCGCCTACGAATAAAACTTTGTCAAATGTAACAGATTCTCCTTCTGCTACGTTTAACTTTTCAATGTAGATTGCTTGACCTTCTTCTACTTTGATTTGTTTTCCGCCAGTTTCGATAATTGCGTACATACATGGCACCTCCTTATAAACTCAGACTCGCCAATCACAGGCGTTTTGCTACGGCAAAAACTTATAACCTGAATTGTGCGGTTGTAGCACAGGTGCTACAATCAATAACATTAGAAATTTTATCACTTTTACATACCGAGTGTCAATATATCATTTTAATTTATCAGCATTTATACTTACTAATCCACTATTCGCACAATTTGATAATATGGTACCTTTGTTTCTGTTAACTGAAAGCTAATCATTTTACCAATGACCCGTTGAAATCGAATCAAATGGGTATTCTCCTCACCACAAAATGCTTTTTTCACTTCCTTGGTTGTTTCAATTACAATTGTCCCGGCATCATTGTTTTCGTATTCCCACAATTCTCTCTCTAGCCGATATCCTACACTCTCAGCACTCAAAACCTTTCCTTTGCCAAAACATGATGGGCAATCCGTAGTAAATGAATCGGAGACATCTAGCGTTATTTTTTTGCGAGTCATTTGTAAAATGCCGAGCTTTGTAAAACCAAGTACTCTCGTTCGTTTATCATCCGTTCCTAAGCTTTTAATGAAGGTTTTCATCACCTCATCTTGCTCATGCTTCCTCTTCATATCAATAAAATCAACTAATATAATGCCACTTAAGTTACGAAGAATAATTTGTTCTGCCACAACTTTCGCAGCAGCTACATTCGTTTTAAACGCGGTATCTGTCAGCCGTTGTTCTCCAGTATATTTGCCTGTATTAACATCAATGACAGTCATAGCTTCCGTTTTATCTATAATGATATAAGCACCGTTATCTAACCAAACAATATTCTTAAATAATTTTTCAAGATCGCGTTCAATAGAAAATTCCGTAAATATCCCTTCATTTTTTGGATACCACTCAAATTCGAGATGCTGTAGTTGAGTGGTGTCTTTCATCTCAGCAAGAAAGGAAGATTCATCACAGATAATCATACCCTCAGTAATGTTTTTTCCTTTTTCCATAATTGAATGTAGGAAAGGGTTTTGCTTATATAATAAATATGGAGGTTTCTTGTCATTCATAAGTCCAAGTACAGCATCGTTTTTAGCTCTTAAATGAAAAAGTTCATTGATCACTTCATCTTCCGTAGCAGCAAAAGCTTCTGTTCTAATGATTAACCCTTCTTCTGCCCGCTTCCAGTTTTGAGCCCTTTCTTTCCACAACGTTCTTTCCTCATCCGATTTCTTCTTTGAAACAGCGACATATTTTCCTTCAGGCATGTACACTACTTTATCTCCGGTCCACTCAATGACGTTAGTGAGCTTAGGCCCTTTTATATCATTACCGTCTTTTTTCACTTGGACGATTACTTTTTCTCCTTGATGAAGAAACTTGCTTATTGACATAGCTTGCTTTTCCTCTTCTGAAACGGAGTAATGAACAAATGAGACGATATCGTCACGATATAAATATCCATTCTTATCCATTCCGATATCTACAAACGCTGCATTTAACCCTGGTACAATCTTCTTTACGACCCCTATGTAAATATTGCCAACAATTGATTGATCTTCATCTCGAAAGAAATCCCATGACACAAGTTGTCCTGATTGAAAATGAGCCCATCTCTTTTCTCTACCACGAGCATTTACGATTAATTTATCGATTTTTAACCACTTCTTTCTGTCTACATCTATGTCAAACAATACTAGTTAAACTATTCAGTAGAAAAACGAGCAACTAGGCTCGTTTCCCTTTATACCTTTATTCATATCTACTGTAAGAAAAAAAACAAGCTTAGTCAATAAAGATACAGTAGGTCTTTCGCTTTTGCCATCGTACGCTTATCTGCAAAAAAGGCAAAAAGCAATTCATTTTCATCAAGTTTACCCGCTTCGCGACCATCTTCTATTACAATAACTGGATGTTTATACCCTTTATAAAATCGTTCTAAAACAGTAAGAACTAGCTCTTCACTTTGTACTTTCATTGGTTTTAGTTTCGTTACTTTTGTTTTCTTTCCATAATAACGTTCTAATAAAAATTTCATATGGGCATATTTTCGTTGCTTCCATTCTCTCCAAAGTGAAACATATAAAAAGCTGAGCACAACCCACAGATGAAAATGAAAGGGGAACATGAACATTACAGATAGATTGAGACATATAAGAAGACCAAGAGATGTTAGAATGCTCCATTTATTCGCCTCTATATAAGGAAAAAATGAATGCAATGTGATATTTACCAGCCTTCCTCCATCTAATGGCCAAATAGGCAATAGGTTAAACACTAATATCATCACATTATACATCATAAATGCTTCATAATAATAAGGAGGAATCCAGCCCATGACAAAGAATATCCACCCGAAAAACATCATCCAAATGTGTTGAAAAGGGCCTGCTAATACAACGAATAATTCTTCTTTCATACTTCGATTCCCATACTCATCCATTTCAGCTACCCCACCAAACGGAAGAAGAGAAATCCTTTTTACTCGCCATGACAATACATGAGCCATTACTCCATGCCCTAACTCATGCACAACTAATATGCTCAATACAATGACTAAATCAATAAAATAACCCGTTAAAATTGATATTCCCACAACAAGCCATAATAACGGATGAAAGTGAATTTTTTTTAAAACTTGCCACACACTACTCAAAGTTCATCACCTGAATCGGATCGATAAAGCCATTTTCTTTTTTGATGGCAAAATAAAATTCACCATTTTGATCATTATTTTTCACTTTTCCTACAGGGCTACCAATTTCTACTTTGGTATACTGATTGACCTGAATATTTTCTAAATTCCCATACCAAGATTCAGATTTATCCTCATGCTGTAGAATGACCGTATTGCCAAATTCATCATCCTTTCCAGCAAAGACAACCCAACCCGCCTTTAATGCTTTTACCTCTTCATCCAACCCTGTTTCCACCATAACACCCTTGCCATTTTGATGGAAGTTTTCAATTACTTTCCCAGAAGCGGGAACAGAGAAATCTTGCTGAGTTGAATGATCATCTTTAGAAGAAGGGTCCTTTGGTATTAGTGAAAGAGGTTTTCCAAATTGATCTTCGTACCAAGCAGAAACAGCCGCAAATTGAAATTCATTCTCCATTGTCGTACTGACAAATGACCGGGCTTCATCCAATGACGGAGAGCCATTTTTATAAAGAATTCCTACTGTTAAAACCATGACAGCAGAGAGCAATACTTTCAACAAAAAGGTCTCCTTGTTAAAAAGGGGATGAGGTTCATTTGGAGGTTCAGAAACGTATGAAGAAAAACGCTCTCCTCCATAGCGCTCTTCATCCGGTGGGATTAATTCATTGTTAAGAGATGAATTTCCTGACTTATGCTTCCTTCTCTTAGCGATCTGCTTTCGTATCTCATCTGATCGATTGCGCATCCCTCACCATTCCTTCCAATAGTTTGTACTAATGTATGACTTGTCCTGCATCAATATGTCAGGAAGATAAAAGAAGATACATAACTAGTAAGAATGAGAGGAAGTAACAAACCTTTATATATAGTCATCTTCGTTAAAAGAAATAACAGCCGATATGCCCTAAGTAAACACACACAACTGGTTCAGATGGTAGCCCCACAAGAGTTGATTATGATTTCAAGAAATATACTTCAAATGGTGCTCCTAGTGGAGCTAGAGTAGTACCTTTTGAAACGGCGTGGAAGATTTATTCTTCAGGAAAAATTATATTCTTTAACAACCTATCATATAGTCCAAAAAAACAAGGTTATTGCTTATAAAATATAGGGTAATTTTTTAATGAATTTGGAATCATTACAATAAAAAAAGAAGATATCTTAAATAATAAGATACTTCTTTTTTATTTTTCTTTCTTTTTATTCATTTCATTTTCATATTTTTCATGTTTAACCGAAAACATTGCATAACTTAAATATCCAACAATTAATAAAAACGCTGCAGTTAACAATACAATATTATGATTATATTTACAAAAATAGGTAATTAAAATATAGGATTAGCAACTGTCTCTATAATCATAAATGTACTTCTATTAGTTCTTACTAAAAAAAGAAAAGCCCTATTATCCATTCATTTATATTATCTACAGATTACATGATATAACTAAGTGTATTTTTTCCACACAAATAAAGGCGCTCTCCTTTGAAGGAGAGCGCCACCATTCTTACTATTTATATAATAAATCTTACTATTAAAATTTATTCCACTCTAAAATATCATCGAGAGGTAAGCGTGTTTTAGGGAACCCTGCTTTTGCGCCTTTTCCTAGTGAAATAAGCATGACAGGCTCAAGATTTTCTGGAACATTAAACGCTTCTATAAATTTATCTTCCTCATACCCTCCCATTGGCACTGTATCATAGCCTTTTGCTTTAGCAGCAAGCATGAGTTGCATGGCAACAAGTCCGCCGTCAATCATAGCGATTTTTGACAAACGCTCAGCAGGAAATGTTCCATAATTTTGAAGGATACTATTTACATACATATCCTTGATTTCATCAGTCATTAAGCCATTTTTTACTAATTCGCTATAAATGCGTTCTGCATTTTTATAAGCTTGAATATCTCCAAGAACTGCGATAACAACAGAAGCATCAACTATTTGTTGCTGATTGTTCGCGATTGGGAGTAATCTTTCCTTTTCGGCCTGGTCTTGAATAACTAAAAAACGCCATGGTTGAAGATTGGAAGAAGATGGTGCTTGGGTTGCGACTTCTAAAATATCTCGAATTTCACTTTCTTCGATTTTAAACGAAGGGTCATATTGGCGAACTGATCTTCTTTCCTTTGCCACTGTAAAAAATTCAATATCATCTAATTCTTTTGGTTTCTCTGTCGTTGTATCAAGTTCTTTTACTTTATTTAAATATTCTTCATTACTCATTGCTTTATTTGACAATTTTCTTCTCTCCTTAAAACTGTGATTTTTTCATGAACAGTATAACGCTAAAACTGTTCTTAAGTCAAGAACAGTTACTTGTAAAAAAAACTAATTGTTACGATTTGATTAAACATAGGATTTTTTCAAAAGATATAATGGGGACACTCAATCTTTTTATTCATTTATCCTCTTTAGGTTTGAATAGGTTACCTAACTAATTATTTAAGAATTCACATAAAACAAGGCCCATCTTAAACTCAACAAATTATAACAAAAAATAGAGAAAGAATTGGTCTCGTGTAGTTATTCGAGAGGGTTAGAAGGAGACTCACTAAATCGTGAAGCGCAAAAATTTTATTAGAAGTATACGAGGAAACCCGTCTTATCGACTTGGAAAAAATGCAATGTATTTATGTCTGAATGGTAAATGATAGATGGGGAATTCACCACTTTTTGAACCTATTAGGGGACGCCCATTAGTTAGGTGTCCCCCTGTTTTTTAATCTATTTTTGAAGATATAGTATTCTATTTTAATGTCGTTTTTTCAACAAGTAAATCAGCAATGGTTTTTTGCTCTAACCCTTGCACTATCCAGCTTTCCATTTCGTCCCTTAATTCAAATAATGCCACTCTTGTTGAAGGAGCAAAGCACTCTTTACTACTCACATCCAGAAATCCTTTTGGGAAAAGTTCCGCTTTCATTGCATCATATACTTCTGCAAGTGTAATATCTGCTGGCTCTTTCATTAGAGAATATCCACCATCTCTTCCCTCTTTTGCTTGAATTAAACCTGCTTTTACTAAATGCGTTAATATTTTTCTTAAAAAGGCTGATTTATAGTCGAGCTTTTCTGCAATTTTTCCACTAGGACATAGCCCTTCATTTTCTGCCAGAACTATTAAAGATTGCAGTGCCATTCCAAACCACCTTGTACTTAAAACTTTATCAGTCATCTCTTGTCACCTCTTTATCCAAGTTTATTTTGAGTGATTCAGTATTAAAAGTAAAGTGGCAATTACTCAATTACATGGTCACGCGTGAAAAAAATATTTCCATTTCATTTTAAAAAAACTGTAAAGTGCTATTTAAACTCAACTAGTTTACCATTAAATATTCATGTCTTTTCATACATATATACATAAATAACCCCCGCTTCAAGCTTAAGAAACGGGGGGTGTTTGATGTTATACTTTAGCACCAAAAAACTTTTTTATTTTGGTGAATACACCAGCTTTATTTAATTCTAAAGACTGCAAAGGCACTGATTCACCAAGAATGCGGCGTGCAATGTTACGATAGGCGATTGACGCTTTACTGTTAGGGTCCATCGCAATCGGTTCACCTTTATTAGATGATTTGATTACACCATCATCATCAGCCACAATACCAATTAAATCGATTGAAAGATGGTTCGTAATCTCATCTACATCGAGTATATCACCTGTTTCAATCATATGAGTTCGAATTCGATTAATGACTAATTTTGGTGATTCAATTTCTTCTTTTTCTAATAGCCCTATAATTCGATCTGCATCTCTAACTGCTGAAATTTCCGGCGTTGTTACAACAATTGCTCTGTCAGCACCTACAACTGCATTTTTGTAACCTTGCTCAATCCCTGCTGGGCAATCAATAATGACATAATCATACTCTTGCTTTAGCCCTTCGACCAGTGTTTTCATTTGATCAGGAGAAACAGCTGTCTTGTCGCTTGTTTGAGCAGCAGGAAGCAGATATAACCTTTCATCAAAACGCTTATCTTTTACAAGTGCTTGATGAATTTTACAACGACCTTCCACCACATCTACTAGGTCATAAATAATACGATTTTCTAAACCCATCACAACATCTAAATTTCTTAAACCAATGTCCGTGTCGACTAGACAGACTTTTTTCCCTTGCAACGCTAATGCCGTCCCAACATTAGCAGTTGTAGTCGTCTTGCCGACACCACCTTTTCCAGATGTAATGACAATCGCTTCACCCATGTTAACGCCCCCCTTTAAAACTAGTAATCTCTGGTCTAATATGTTTTAATACTTGAAGACGATCGATGATAATTTGATCGCTTTGATCTATGTAAGCACATTCCATCTCATGTCCTTCTTCATCTAAGTAGTCAGGTGCTCGATTTAAACAATCAGCTATCCTCAACTGGGCAGGAATCATTTTTGAAGCCACGATTACACTATCTTGATTTCCTTTATACCCAGCATGGGCAATTCCCTTTAATGCCCCCATAACAAATATATTGCCCGATGCCAATATTGTTCCTCCTGGATTAACATCGCCTATCAATAGTAAATCTCCTGGAACCTCCACTATTTGTCCAGAGCGGACAATTCCTACAATCGAGGTAATTTCTTCTTCCTCTTTCGCCTTTTGAACTTCTTCCTTTGTAAGGACATTACTCGTCACTTCGCCAACTACCAACTTTCTCTTTTTGCGGACGATATCCTTTAATTCCTCTTGCTGTTCTTTAGTTACATAACGATTACCTGTTTGAATATTAACAGATATTAACGGAGCAGACTCATTATCATGATAATGAGCCGAAAGTTTCATATCTAGTTCTTTTTTTAACTCTTCAAAAGAGCATAAATCATTTAAGTGCAGTGTTAATCCATCTTTAGTTCCTTTTATCATAACATTTTGTTTTTTTTTCATGACGCAAAATTCACCTCAGTCGTCTTTTAATTCGACAAATGCAAATGAAATTCCTCTTTTATCAATAAAAATACTCTCTTACTCATTGTTCATGTGTTTTTTCACTTTAAATAGAAGAACTTTCGTTGGATAACTAAACACTAATAATGCAGCAGCATTGACCAATAAAGTTGGAAATAGTCGCCATTCAATAAACTGGTTAACGGTAAAACCTGTTTTTTGAAGAAGTAAATAAAGGAAGAACACAGCAAACTCCGTCATTGTCATTGCCAATAAACTAACAGCTGACGAAACAAAAACATTTGCATTAACCACCCTCATAATCTGAATGACCAAAAAAACCATGATAGGAAATAAATATAAATAAACTCCGAAAATCCCGGTGTAATACAAATCAAATAATAGGCCAAAAATAACCGCATAAATAAGTGCTGTCTTTTTCCCTAAATAAATCCCTATAAAACATAGAAGCAGCAATAAGAAATGAGGAACAACTATAGTGTGCTTTCCAAATAATTCTGGTGGAAATAACATAACAAATATACTTTCACTATAAAAAACCAAGGTCACAACGATTGGTAGAAGAAACTTCATCATTCTTCTATCTCCTCCAAGTCTGGACCTACAATTTTTCTTTTAACAACAAAAACATGCTCCAATTCATAAAAGTCAGCTGCTGGTTTTATATAGGCTGTCTTCGTGAGGCCATGCTCTCCAATAATAACCTCTGATATTTCACCTATAAGTAACCCTTTCGGGAATACACCACCTAAACCTGATGTTATCACCAGCTGTCCCTTTTCTAGTTCTCTATCATAAGGAATATTTTTAAGTGAAAGCCTCGTCATTTGCTTTTCCTCATCAAATCCATCTACTACACCATAAATATTTTCACCCGTGCTCGCTGAAGCTTCCGTATCTTCTCGTTCGCCCGCATTTTCTTGCTCGCTCACATCGCCTGATTCACCTGCTTCTTCTTGCTCATTCACATCTCCTGGTTCATCTACACCTTCTTGCTCTTCTGTTTCAATTGGGGCGCCTTGGACCAGTGCGTGTACGCGATTTGATATGCTAGAAGACGTTAATAGTTCAACAGTAGAAGAGAAAGTATTAACATCCTTTACTTTTCCTATCAACCCTTGCGACGTGCGAATAGCCATGTTTTTTTCTATCCCATGTTCCGACCCCTTATCAATGGTTATTATCTCTTCCCATTGGTCAGGGTTTCGCTTTACTACAGTTGCATGGACGGAATCATATTCTCTAAGATTCTCTTGAATATTTAATATTCTTCGAAGTTCTTCATTCTCGTCTACTTTATCTTTTAAATCGGTTTCTAATGAAGCTAATTCCTCTAACCGAGCTTTCAGCTTTTGATTTTCCTTATACGTATTTTGAAGCTCCTTCGCATCTTCAAAGAAGCCCGCTACATAGGAAGCGGGCTTCGAAACAATCATTTGTCCAAAACCAACAATATCTTTTACAAACTGCTCAGGCCAAGGAATGTTTTCCCGGTCCCTTAAAGAAAATCCAATTAATGCCACAAGTAGAATTATACTAGCAAGTAGCATGATCAAGCGCTTATTACGAAAAAACGGTGGCACGATGATTACACCTCAATTTTATGATTTAGCTGAACCTTTTGATCTTTTTTTGATTAAATCAAAATGATCCAGTGCTTTTCCTGTCCCAATAGCTACACAATCTAGTGGATCTTCAGCAATCATCACTGGCATATGTGTTTCCTTTGAGATAACTTTGTCCAAATTACGGAGTAATGCCCCACCACCTGTTAGGACAATTCCGCGATCCATTATATCAGCAGCTAGCTCAGGTGGCGTCTTTTCAAGTGTGTTTTTAACCGCCTCTACAATAGCATACACGGTATCATTCAGAGCCTTTGCAATTTCCTCCGACGTTATGTCCATTGTTTTAGGAAGACCTGTTAGCAAATCACGACCACGAATCTGCATATTCTCGATTCCTTCCGGCAGCCCAGCTGATCCTATTTCCATTTTAATCGCTTCTGCAGTCCGTTCACCAATCATCAAATTATAGGTTTTTCGAATATAATTTGTAATGGCATCATCCATTTTATCACCAGCAACTCGAATGGATTGGCTTTCAACGATTCCTTCTAGCGAAATAATCGCTACTTCTGTCGTTCCACCACCTATATCGACAACCATGCTTCCCGTCGGCTCCCACACTGGAAGGTTAGCGCCAATCGCCGCAGCAAATGGTTCTTCAATCGTTTCTGCTTCTCGTGCACCTGCTTGTTTTGTTGCATCTAAAACAGCTCTCTTTTCAACAGGTGTAATTCCAGTAGGAACACAAACGATAACATTCGGCTTTCCAGCAAATAAACCTTGATTCCTAGTTGCTTGCTTTATATAGTACTTCATCATTGCTGCAGTTGTATCATAATCAGCAATAACCCCTTCTTTCATCGGGCGACGGGCCACAATGTTTCCAGGCGTACGACCAATCATATTTTTTGCATCATTTCCTACCGCTAATATACCTTTTGAATCTTTTTCAATTGCCACAACTGAAGGTTCACGGACAACAACCCCCTTGCCTTTTACGTATACAAGAGTATTGGCAGTCCCTAAATCAATTCCTAAGTCTCTAGTTCCGAATCCAAACATTCGTTGTATCTCCCTTTCTGATACGAATTATATTAAGGTCGTTCGTTTAATTGTGTAACGTTGATAACTATTGTGAATGTCGAAAAATCATAAATCTCATTATAGCGTAACAAGGATTAAAATCATAGTATCATAAATACCCTTTTTCCTTTAAGCTTACGAAATTTTTTTCTCCAATAATTAAATGGTCGAGTATTTCAATCCCTATTATTTTACCACATTCGACTAAACGCTTTGTCACTTCTATATCTTCACGACTAGGAGTAGGGTCGTAGGGTAGAGAATATGCGCCTTGAATGATCGCTCAAACAGGTTTCATAGACTCCCCCTCAGAACCGTACGTACACCTTTCAGCGTATACGGCTCGCCAGTTGATTATTCAGATGCTTTCTTCTCAATAAATTTCAATACCATTAAAACGAAAAATATCAGCTTATTCTTATATTTGGAAGATCATCCATCTGACTACTTTTTTACTACATATTTTACTTTAATTTCCCAAAGGCCCTTTCACTTATTGATTGTCATCACTCATTTCACTTCCTACCTTGAAGGTCATTAAGTTTCACAAAAAAAGAAAGTTGTTCATTACCTTGTTTATCTTTCCCCAAAATACTTAAGTATCCTTGTTTCGGTTTCCGCATACTTAAGATAACTTTTTTAAAGGTACTCTTACGTTTATTGGCAATGGTTTTAATAAAACTACTTTGAGCTAAATTAAATAATTTTTCAAGGTGTTGATAATTATTTGCTAGCATATAGTAATTCGCAATCCCTCTAAGCTCTCTGTTATAAGTAGTCAAAATGTCTACCTCCGAATGGTTCATTAAATTCGCTCGATGTACAAATGTAAAGTCATTTAAGTTTCCATACCCATGATTTACGGCAAACGCTTTTATTTTCCTTTTGGGAATTTCCAATACAATAGGATTTCGGAGCTGATTGCGGAAATTAACATTATTCTTTTCTCTTTTCCTTCTGCGAAATTGGTATCCAAGAAAAGGAACTGGTTTTTCTAGATGGGTAATGATTGCCCTATCCGTTCTTAATTGCAGGCGAAGTTCCTTTTTAAGGAAACAAGAAATTTCTTCTTTTACCCATAATGCACATTTCTTCGACCCTGAAATGCCTATAACAAAGTCATCAACATATCGGATAAACTTTATCTTTTGATACTTTTGACCTACCCGATTACAGTTGGAAAATTTTATTTGCTTGTCTATAAACGAATCAAATTCATGAAGATAGATATTAGCTAGTATTGGAGAGATGTTTCCTACTTGTGATGTACCACTATCATTCCAATTCTCTATAACTCCACAAGTAAGGGCATTGTGAATCAGGAGTAGAAAACGACGGTCATTTATTTTTTTTGAGATTAGATAGATTAACATAGAGTGATCAAACAATCCTTTGATTTTGCCCTCAATACACCACGTTACCATTGTCCAAGTCTTTTGGATTTGAGATAACGCTGTATGATTATCTCTACCTTCTCGGAAGCCATGTGAATTATTTGAGAATGTTGGTTCAAATACACTTTCTAATATCATTCTCATCACTTCTTGTACTAACCTATTTTTCTGTTCAGAGAAAAATACATCCTTCTTTCGCACATTAGTTCTAACTCTTTCTCCTGTTACAAAGCGAAACCTCTCCGTTTTTAGATGGTTAATGATTTCATTTATATCCTGCATGCCACTGCTATCGATTCTTTCTTCTGGCTCTCCCTTGGATAATTTCTCTGCATTCGGGGATAGCTTTGCGTATGCTTTCATCCACAACTCTTTTTTATACATAAGACGATAACAATCCGTAATGGTATATCCTTTTTGAGAAGCTTTCCTTATAACGGCCAACTGTTGAAATGGATTTGATGCCATAATCATGACTCCTTTCTCGTTGACGTTAAAACCAACCTGTCTCCCTTCCCCTTGCTATACTCATTACAAGCAAACGTAGAGTACTATGAAGACTCCGTTACCATATGCAATTTTCAGAGACCTTTGTCTAATAGCCTATTGGCTCTTGCACTTAGGCAATCCCTGCATTATGACATAATTTTAGATATGTGATGATTAGGTACCCTTTTCGACGGTTTTCTCAAACAGAGAATTGGTGGACATACCTTACTATGGGCAGGAAGCGACAATACCGTCTCCCATTATGTCCTCATTGCCTATTAGCTATCGTAGGCAACGGCGTCCCCATCACCCATTCGCCTAGGATTCAAGCAGTGTAGCTTTTACCATCCATCACTTGGTCTGAAGAACTGACTCGACGGTAGATAGCTTTGTCGTCTTTTCTCCTTTTCACATCATGCTCTTTTCCCTTCATTAGATTTCTCCTAAAGGTAAGATGCTGACCATAGAACATCGTAAGGAGTTCTAGATTTATGAAAATCACTAAAATTACACACCGTACAGGCGCACACCGCTAGGGTGATTATGAATACAAATAATAGAAGCAGCTGATCTTCTGAAAGCTTCCTTATAGATTTCTCTAGGATGTACAATAGAAGTATTCAAACTTCCGATGAAAATGGTTTGCTTATGGAGGACTTGATTCTTCGTATTTAAATATAGGCAAACAAAATGCTCCTGTGAAAGGAATCGCATTTCATTCATTACATAGTTAGCCCCATCTTTAGGTGAACGAATAACATAGCGGTCCCCATACATTACATTACTAACTCTTCGACCAATTTCTACAGCCGCCAATATTTGAATTGCTTTTGCTGAACCTATTCCTTTGATGGATGTAATTTCTTCTAAAGAAGCATCCTTTAACATTCTCAAGCCATCAAAGCTTTTTAATAACTCGTTCGCAAGCTCAATCGCGGATCCGTCTTTCGTTCCAGTCCGCAATACGATGGCAAATAATTCTTGGTTTGATAAACTAGCAGCTCCACTCGATCTTAATCTCTCCCGAGGCCTTTCATCTTGAGGGACATCTCGAATCATTAATTTCGGTGACATTACTTTCCTCCTACGCTCACTTTAAGAGTTACCTGATGGCGCCTATCTCCTTTAATGTGCGATAGAGTTTTGATATGGGAAGTCCTACAACAGAAAAATAATCCCCTTCTATTTTTTTGACAAAAACAGCACCTAAACCTTGAATTCCATAGCTTCCTGCTTTATCAAAAGGTTCTCCACTTTCGATATAACGGAGGATTTCATCATCAGTTAGCTCATTAAAAGTGACGATTGTTTTTTCGAAAAAATTTTTTTCGATTTGATTCTCTTGAACAGATACGCCCGTTAACACTTCATGCACTTTTCCAGATAACGATTTTAATGTTGAAAAGGCTTCATCTTTACTTTTAGGTTTCCCTAAGATTATTCCTTCAGATACAACCATCGTATCTGCACCAATCACAACAGAGGCAGGATACTGTTGACTGATTGCTTTCGCTTTCTTCGCTGCTAAATAAACAACCGCTCTTTCTGGTGAAAACTTGTCTGGGATTAATTCTTCTACATTGCTCGTATAGATGGAGAATGGCAATTGAAGTTGATTTAGTAGATCTTTTCTACGAGGAGAACTTGAAGCAAGTATGAGAGGTTTATTCACAATAATTCACCTAACTTTCGTATAGTTGAGAGGGAGATACACTCACATCCTAACAAATATTTACTTAATTAACAATTACCAATACAAAAAACAGGTAGAAAAATTTCTACCTGCCTGCCTCATTCCATTTATTTATAACACTTGATTATAGTTCATTTAATAGCTTGTAGAAATTTAAGAGGTGTTGTTGAAGCAACAAGTAATCTGATTGTTTATTTGAAGAAATAAACGCCTCTAAAGCAACCATTGTATCGCCTAATTCTTTTTGTAAATTGGCTATAATTGGGGACGTGACTGTTGTGCTCTCTATTGTTTTTAATCGCTCCTTTAAGGAGGACACAATCGTTGTGTCACTACTACTATTTCCTTCTGATTTAACAAGTGCAAGTATTTCATTAAAGATTGTATTTGCTTCTCCTAAAAAACCTACTTCTTCTTGCGTAACTGAAACCGCTTTTCCGTTTATTGTTAACGCCTTCTTGAACGTTTCTACATTTTTCTCCTCATAATATTTATCTAAGTCTATTAAACTATTAGCTTTCTCACCAATTCCTACTAACACTAAATATTTATTATCTTGTTCAATCATGATTGACGGATACCCCTTTTGAACATTTGAACTGACCATTTGATTCGCTTGATCCTCAGTAGTAAAAGCACCACCTTGGATAACTTGAAAGGTTTGTTCATTCAAATTATAAGTATCACTTGATGCTTGGGATAGCGTAGCATCCTTTAATGGAACACCATCGGTATTTCCACCTTCATTTTCAACAACTTTTAGCAAAAGTATTCCTAAAAAAAGCCCAACAACAACCGCCGTAATAATTGGCATTAACACTTTTAGCCAACCTTTATTATTGGGAGTAAAAGAGCGCCGAATTCGGTTATTATTCCCTTTTATATAGTGAATTTTATTATAAGCTGGTGGGGATTTTTTTGTTTTTGAGCTGAATTCCTTTGAGTCAGTTAATTCATCCGTCTCCTCTGCCGCAGCGGTTTGCTGTTGGGTAGACTGCCAATTATGAACAGGAAGGTTTTCTTTGTACGATTTATCTTTCCCATTGATTTTTATCGTCATTTTTTTGTTTTTCGATTGCATCTCTTTCCCCCTCCCCTGATTGTCTTCATGCTACCATATCGAAAATAAAAAGGGACAAGACTTTTGTCGTCTTGTCCATAAAGCGTTCGTCAATTTTCACCCTATTTTCTTATCATCTAACACTGAAATCTTACTAATAGTTGCACTGGCCTTTATACCACCTACAACTTATCTATAAAACAATTTCTATTTGATTTCCTATTGAGCTCCCATTAAATTGGAAAGAATATAATGGAATACAAATGTACTTAAAGAAGAGATACTTAAAAAAAATACACCGAGTGAAAGTAGTTTATTTACTGATTTTTGAAAAAGAAAGAATGCTGATACACAAATTCCAATTAAAGAACAGATACCCCAGAACAGATTTAAATTGAATTGCAAATTAATCAAAAAATTTACTAGGAAAAATAAATTAACTAACAGCAATAGAGATAAAATTATGTTCTTCAAATTAACACCCTTTTCTATATTACTAAATAATAACAAATGAAAGTAATAGACACCTTAGTCATACATTTAACATATAGGCTGTAATTCTAGTAAGGAAACACCCATGATATGATTATTTCGTGGTAAAAGTATGAAAGGAGCGTACCGACAGCTATAAATGGGCCAAATGGGATTGGTTTTCCTTTCTGAAACACACCGGCCCTTAACCCAATCATTCCACCCACCGCTCCAAGAAGTGTAGCAAGGATAAATGAAAGCAGGACGATTTTCATTCCAAGAGCAAATCCTAACAGCGCAAAAAGCTTAATATCCCCGCCGCCCATTCCTCCCTTACTAACGACGCCTATAGTAAGGAGTAACGCGAAAGCAACCGTTCCCCCAATGATCGAGTCATACCACGGTATTAAAGGAATGAATAGTCTTTCAACAAGAAATAGGGCGAAAAAAAATAACAGAACCTTATTGGGAATAAGCATATACAAAATATCAGAAACTGTAATGATCACTAATAAAGATACAAGTGTTAAACCAATAATGGCTTCTAAACTAAATCCCTTGTGTATAAGAACGAGCGTAAATAAAATGCCTGTCAAGAGTTCCGTAATCATGTAAAGAGAGGAGATGTTTGATTTACATTGTCGACACTTTCCTCTAAGAAGGATATAAGAAATGATTGGAATTAATTCCCATATCACTAACTTATGACCGCAGTTCTCGCAGGAAGATCGTGGCTTGGCTATAGATTTTTTCATCGGAACACGCCAACCTACGACGTTATAGAAAGAGCCAAGAAGGACACCGTACAGAAAAATCATTACTTGAAGCATCATATTGTTTTGTACCTTAAATTTCTATATAAATTCAACATTGTATCATTTTCCCCATACAAGAATTGTTCCAACTCATACATCCATTCTCATTTCCCCAAGAGAATATATTTATCAACCTTAAATAACCAGCATCTCTTCCTAGTTTGTTTAGCATTAAACCCCTCCCTTATTTCAATATAATAATGGTCAAGCCTACTTTAACTGAATTATTCTCCAATAGATACAAGTTTCATCTAATAATAAATATTGCTCCTACATTAGAATAGAAGCTTGGCGATAAGGATCATTCAACTTGTGACGCTATCATTGCAATGATTTAAAAAACTTGGTAAAACACTCAAAATTCCATGTTGCCTAGCTTTTCTTATACAAGTCGACACTTTCGTGAGATGGTAATAAATAATACTCACTTTCCTCACCTTCCATTATTTTTCTTATCAAGACTTGTCCACTTTCTTAAGAAACATTCATTTAGACGAGGACTATAGATGACTTGATTGGTCTCTTTTCTTGTGGGTTGTTTAGTGATTTTGGAGGCGGTCTTTTCCACATGATGAAAGTTACTATTCTTTCATATGAATGACTATAAAAAAAGTATACAAAAAGAGGAGATATTCTATGATGCAGATTAGCCGGTTTACTTGTCAAATTTGTAGCTGAACTTTTTTCAAAATTAATTGTAACATGTAACCTTGTAGTATAAAACGATTACAATTTAGATTTAAACATAGAGGCTTAACCTTTTGTAATACCCTAAAGATACTAGTAGCTTTTTAGAGAAAGATAATCGCATTACATAAAAATATTTAATTCACCAACAATTGAAGGTAGATTTACTCTTTTATTAAAAATAATTCTCTATATCCGTTTGACTTAGAGTTAACTCTAATATTTATAATCAAATTGAAAGAAAATAAAAATCGAAAGGCGTGTGGTATAGCAATAACAAACCGGTAAAGGATGAGTTGTTAACGTCGCTGATTAATTTCCACAATGAAGGTAAGAATAAATAAGCGAAAATCATCTTTATTAAAAAAGTTAAATACAAGTAGGTTTTTGGAAAAAGCATTTGATTCAAGAGGATAGGTAGCTACATTCAATAGGATTGATCTATCATTCACCAAATGCAAACGTAGGAATTGGAGTACCTATTACACTTTATTATAAGAAAGAAGGATGAACAATGGAAAAACAAATTGCAGTCATTACAGGAACGTCGACAGGCCTTGGCCTTGCACTTACAGAGAAATTAGCCAGCAACGGCTGGAAGGTCTATGCGACTATGAGAAATTTAGAAAAAGGACAATCTATTCGCGCTTTGCAGCAATCAGGATTGAATATTGAATTATTGCCATTAGATGTACAGTCACAAGACTCAGTTGATCATGCCATTCAAACAATCATCAAACAAGAAGGACAAATTGACTTATTCGTGAATAATGCTGGAATTGGTTATATTAAAACAACAGAACAATCTACTGAAGAAGAGTACATTAATGTATTTGATATTAATACTTTTGGCGCCATTCGCTGTACAAAAGCTGTACTCCCCTACATGCGTGAGAGAAAACAAGGAAGAGTTGTAGCGATTTCTTCAGTAGGCGGTTTAGTAGGACAACCATTAAATGAAATCTATTGTGCGACGAAATTTGCTTTGGAAGGTTACTATGAGAGCCTTGCTACTTATATTACTCCATACTTTGGCGTAGAGTTTATGATGGTTGAGCCAGGTGGAATCTCCTCCGAATTCGCAAATAGCGTTCTTGCAGGTATAGCTAGTAACGGTGGCTTTGAAAAGGATGATTTCGAACAGATTGTTAATGATTATATGGGTTCAAGAACAGATAGACCAGAAAATATATATCAAACCCCTTCCGAAGTGGCAGAAGTCGTCTTCACTCAACTCAATACAAATCCCCTCCCTCTTCGGACTAGGACTTCTGAGTGGTCAGAACGATTTTGTCAATATAAAACCAAAAAAGACCCAACTGGTTTGCTTCAAACAAAAGCTGTTGTCAGAGAAATGTTGGGGAAATAACAAATTATTAGGGAAAGCTTCCGTAACTGGTAGCTTTCTCTCACTCATGATGTAAGGGCGTTACACTAGTAGGGCTCATTCTAGTGTATAACTTTCTTCCATTACATATATGCATTTGTGGAAATGAAAAGCGATTAAGTTACAATTCGTTTGGAAAGCTTCAAAAATAAAAATAATAGTAAAAAGGAGTATATTAGGATCCAGATAAAAGGAAATAAAGGGAGATCTAAGATGCTTTCACCAGTCCAATTTATTAAGGGTGTTTGCGTGTAGACTGCAGGTGGAATGACCCAAACGATGTTTTTAAAAATTATGGGTAAATCCTCGTAGATTCTCAGAGCAGCTATTGAAACGATAATAGTAATTGCCAATCCGCCATAATAATTTATAGGACTATTCATTATTCTTTTACTGAAAAAGCTAGCAACACTAATCCCTAATGTTGCCAATAGAATGTGATGAACGAACAGTACAATTCCTTCGGGAAAGGATATCACTTCATTAAACATATCAAAAACAATAGGATATAGAAATGCATAAACAGAAAGAACAAGAGAAATAAGCCATACTGTTATAAGTTTAGATATATAATAGCGATTGCTGCTTTTAATGTGTAGGACCAATAATTGTTTTTGCACAATGGAATCAAGAGATAAAATACTGACGCATAGCCAAGAGGAGATAATATACAAAAATATGGATGTAACAGCATAACTATCAATAATCGGGTTCGGCGTATATGTATAAAAAATAGAAATTAAGATTAGAAAAGTAGATATGGGTGGAAAATATTTATGAGAACGTAAATAATCCTGTAAACTATATTTAATAAGATCTTTCAAGGTAAACACTCCTTATATAACATAAAAAAGTACATAAAAGTATGTAAATACTAGACATTATTGAATTGAATTAGGCTTCCTTTATTTTTTCTAATTCGAACTCTCCCAAATCTATCGTTGATACCGTTTCTATACTTCCTTGAAATGTAAGAACTCTTGTTAGTATCGTATCGCTGTGCTTAACATGGACGTAAAGTAACATCTTATTATCTATTTGTGTCATGTGCAGTACCTCTTCCCATTGTTTAACATAGGAATAATCTAGTTGTGTGACTTCTAATAGCTTAATGGGTTCTCTTTTCATAGAACTTATTAGAGAAAGAATGCCACCTTCTAAACAGTACGACTTTTCTACAATATCCTCAAATATAGTCGTTTCATGATAAGTGAGCAATACAGTAGTTCCTTGCTCTTTCATTTCCTTTAAAACTTTCAATAATTCTTCTTGGGCCTGCAAATCTAATCCGGAAATAGGTTCATCCATTATTAGAAGATCGTTTTTTTGTATCATAGCTTGAATAATGCTTACCTTTTGGATGTTTCCTTTCGAAAGCTCTGCTATTCTATGATTATTCACTTCATCAAGCTGAAAGCGATGTAATAAATATGGAATTTTTTTTTTCAAGTATTCTGCTGATTCTCCACTAATTTTCCCCATATAAAATAAATATTCACTTGGTGTAAAACGAAGATGTTTTGGAAACCTGTCAGATACATATCCGATTCTTATATGTTGTTTTGTATACATCACATGTCCTGAACTAGGTCGTTCTAATCCTGCTATTATTCGTAATATGGTACTTTTCCCAGTACCATTCCCTCCTAATATTGCTATAATTTGACTCTCCTCTATGGTAAAAGTAATATCTCGAAGAACATGGTTTTTCGAATATATTTTACTAATACCCTTAAGTTCCACTAGTTTACCCATGAAATCCCCTTTCTTGGTATATCAATACGATTATTTTACTGGTCCTTAAGCATTTAGCATGTACGTGCGCCTCATGAGTTACTTACTTGGTTACGACGAGATGTATCCAATATAATAAGAAAATTAATCATTCAACTTTTCACTCTTCATTCAATAGTACCAACCTTTTGGAAACTTTAATTTCAAAAAAATGTTTCAATAGTCATTAATGAAATTATAAAAATTATAACATATATAGTATTTTATGTTATTTTTTAGCATACTCTTTTTCATTATATAAAAACTGACAATTCTTTCACTTGTATCTGACAAACTTAGAATAACCGTTCGACTTACTTCTTTACAAATCTGCAATAACATTTTATAATATTCATATGAATCAAAAGATTCAAACTATTCAAAGGGAGGTTAGATGGTATGGAGATTGCAATTGCTGTATTAAGTTTCATTGGTGGACTTATCCCTCTAGTTATCACGCTATTACAAGCAGTAAGCTAATTTGAGTCATTTTTTATGATTGTTGTTTTTGAAAGACAATGAACTGGAATCGTACATATTTTTATTATTCATTAAATAGTGAAATAACTTACATCTTGGCATTCAGTTTCTTTGCTTTGGACCCTTTAGAATTTTAATTCTTTTAGGGTCTTTCTTATGCTTCACTGCTAGCCTCCCATGTAAAGATAGATTAATATAATATAATGTTATCCTAAGTTAATCTCCATTTATTTTTATAATAATTAGTACTTTTTCACTGAGTGCTTATATCTCCTTAAATTGAGTACTATTTAATTATGGGGTGAATAATGGCATAGATTGTATGAATAGACCCTCTTTATCCTATTCTGATATATGATTCCTTTCTAATAAGGTCTCACAGAAAACTAGAACAATAGAAAAAAGTTCTATCTACGATGATAGAACCTTCTCATTTAACATATTCCGCAACACGATTTCTTCCAGCACGCTTCGCCCCAATATAAAGGGCCCGATCAGCGTGCCTAATCAAGGATAGCCCATCATCTCCATCATTTGGAGCAGATGCAATCCCTATACTCGCCGTTACTTTTACTTTTTCACGATTTCTATTTAAACTTAGACTGTTATGTATAGTAAATGGACGATTAGCAATTCCATTACGAATTTCTTCGGCTTTAATAAGCGCGTCCGACTTATTAACATCTGGCAATAGCACAACAAACTCTTCTCCACCATATCGCGCTACCGTTCCTTTGCTCCCAACAATCATCGTCAATCGAAGCGCGAGCTCACGCAATATTTCATTTCCGCTTTCATGGCCAAACGAATCATTAATTTGCTTAAAATGATCCAAATCTAAAATAATTAACGAAAGCGTTTTATGTTTACCTGCTAGTAATGCTTTAAATTCTCTATTTAACAATCCATCAAAGTAGCGATAATTATAAAGCTTCGTTAAAGCACAGCGTTCATTTTCTCGTTTTGTTTCTTCGTAATAACCAGCATTTTGAATGGCAACTCCAAAGTAGGAACATAATATATCGACAATCATTAAGTGGTATTTCTCGTATGCTTTCTGCTTTTCACTTGCAAGTAACAATACCCCTTCTACTTTTTGATTCCGAACAATTGGAACACACATCACACTTTCCACATTTTCAGGCATATACCCTTCTGCGATGACGGCCCATTCTTTTTGCTTACTGTAAATAACAGACCTTCCAGTTGCCCAAACTCGACCACTAATTCCTTCATTACGGTGATGAGGAGGAAGAGTATTTGGCATAAAGGCTCCTTTTTCCATTCTCTTCATTAATTCTAAGCGATTTTCTTTTACATTTAAGATATAACTATAATCCACTGGGACAATTTGAGTAATCCGCTGAAGAAAAACATCTAATACTTCATTTCTCTTTAATCTTTCCGTTAAATCATGACCAATTTCTACTGCTTTTTGTAAACTTTCATTCACATCCTCTGATGATCTATACATACTCAGTAAAAAGCTTACACTTGCAACTGGAAAGCCAATAAGGAAAAAGGAAATTAAACCAATTTCTTGATTTAGAAAATATAAATTTAGTCCAACAGGAAACATCGTTATCGTTGTAATGCTATCCCATACCATGTCTTCGCTAAAGAACTTTCTCTTTCTCCCAATTAAATGATGAAAGTAATACAGTAAAAACTGATTTACGATGACCCCCATTACTATATACACACAAGATGGCAAAATCAATTGAGAAAATTGTACAGAGCCTGTTACTCCCCCAAGGCCGTAATAGGTAAGTCCACTAATGATAGAAATAAAGAAGAACATTGTTGAGTTCAACGGATAGCGATATAAATCTTCTTTTTTCAACTGCAATCGCAACATTAATGGAATAATGGAAAATTGTATCAAAATAACTTCAAAAAACAATCCGTATTTTAAAAAGGCTGCAAAAGATATGGTTTGAATCATATAAACCGGTGTACCACTAATAACGATTGGAAGTAGTGCAACCACCGTTGCAAGTACAATAAATAATAAAATATCCAAGATATTTAATGTTGAAGGAGGAAAGTAAAGATAGGTTAACCAAATGCCGGTTGGTACAAGGGCTAACCATATTAACCATATGATGGTTGTTGCCTTTCTTGATACTGACAGCTTTACCGCCTCCTTACAATAATTCTTCATATTTTACCAATATTTTATCAAATTAGAAATTAATTGTCACATTAATTATTTTTATTTTCTAACAGTTTAACGATATATTCTCTTACCTCTGACAAAAAGTATAAAGATCCTGTAATGACTAACAAATCACTTGATGTCATTATACTTTGTTGTTTGACTATAAAATCTTTCCAATTTTCCGTGTACTTAACATTGTATTCGTTTGCAAAATCCGATAGCTGCTGACTGGATGGTGCTCTAGGAAAATCAAACGTTGTAAGTAAGAGTTGATCCGATATCCCCTTTAATTGATCAATCATTGACGTAATGTCTTTATCTAATAACGCTGTAAAAAGAATTGTCACTTCTTTATCTGAAAACTTTTCCTCAATTGTATTGCACAAAACCTCGACACCTTCTCTGTTATGAGCACCATCTAAAATGACCATCGGTTTTTTTATTACGACTTCCATCCGAACAGGCCAAAAAGCAGATTTAAGGCCTTCTCTAATGTGTTCGCTGCTTATATTCCAATCGTTTTTCTCATTTAATAATTCTATTCCTTTAATAGCCAATGAGGCATTTTCAACTTGGTGTCTCCCATGCATTGAAATAATTAAATTTTTTAAATCAAGAGTTTCTGAACGATAGGAGAATGCCTCTCCATTCTCTAACGAGTTTACATGTTTTGCAAAAAAATCTTTTTGTAACATAAAAAGAGGGGAAGCTTGTTTTTCACTAGTTTCTTGAATCACTCTTACTGCTTCGATTTGCTTTACAGCGGATACAACAGGGCGACGCTGTTTAATTATCCCTGCTTTTTCTTTTGCTATTTCCGATAATGTATTTCCAAGTATATGGGTATGATCAAGACCAATGGATGTAATGATAGATAATTCAGGCATTACCACGTTAGTAGAATCTAATCGGCCACCTAGGCCTACCTCAACCAATACAATATCTACCTGCTTTACAAAAGCAAAATAATAAAAACACATTGCTGTAATGATTTCAAATTCTGTCGGTATAATGTCCTCCTCTTTTTCGAGCTGGTCCACTAGTGGTTTTATTACATTCACAAGCTGGAGAATTTCATCATTATTGATTGGCTTTCCATTTACACTGATTCGCTCATTAAAGGTTTCAATATAAGGTGATGTAAAGGAACCGACTGTATAGCCTGCTTCTTGAAGAATCGACCTCATATAAGTTAGAGTGGACCCTTTTCCATTTGTCCCACCGATATGAATCGCTTTAATCTCACGTTCTGGGTAGTTAAGTTTCTTTAATAAAGCATTCATCCTTTCAAAGCCAGTTTTTATGCCAAATCTCAAACGAGAATGAATCCAATCAAGAGCATCATTATATGTTTTCAAGAAAATCAGCTTCCTTTACCATAATATAGGAAAGGACGAACCTAACATAAAGGTTCGTCCCCATTTTCTAAAAAGAGAAGAATTTTTCTGATAGAAAAACACTACAAAATGTAAGTCATGAAGCCTCTTTAGACAAGACTTCTATTTAATATTATTCGCTTTTTAGTTCTTCGATTCGAGCTTGAACGGTTGTACGCTTTTCGATATATATTTTTTCTTTTTCACGTTCTTCATCTACAACATTTTTTGGTGCCTTACTAACAAAGCGTTCGTTGTTCAGTTTCCCTTGTACACGAGCTACCTCTTTATTCCACTTTTCCAACTCTTTCTCTAAACGGGCAATTTCCTCTTCAATATTGATTAAGCCGGCGAGCGGTAAGAACAATTCAGCACCTGTCACTACTGCTGACATGGCTTTCTCCGGAGCCGTAATTGAAGAGGATATTTCCAGAACCTCCGGGTTACAGAAGCGCTCAATATACCCCGCATTTTTTTCTAATACAGCCAATACGTTTTCATCTTTTGGCTTAATCAATATGTTAATTTTTTTACTTAAAGGTGTATTTACTTCTGCGCGTATGTTACGTACAGAACGAATGATTTCTACCAATAACTTCATTTCACTTGCTGCTTGCTCGTCAGATAAATCAGCCTTCACAGTTGGCCAAGAAGCAACCGTAATCGACTCACCTTCATGAGGTAGATTTTGCCAAATTTCCTCGGTAATAAACGGCATAAATGGATGTAGCAAACGCATTGTATTATCCAAAACATAGGCCAAAATACTTCGAGTCGTTTTCTTAGCTACTTCATCTTCACCGTAAAGTGGAAGCTTGGCCATTTCAATGTACCAATCACAGAAATCATCCCAAATGAAGTTATACAGAACTCGACCAACTTCTCCAAATTCATACTTATCGGCAAGCTTCGTCACATTGTCAATCGTTTCATTTAAGCGAGTTAAGATCCATTTATCCGCTACAGATTTCTCTCCGGACAAGTCAATATCTTCGTACTTCATGCCATTCATGTTCATTAAGGCAAATCGTGAAGCATTCCAAATTTTATTAGCAAAATTCCAAATTGATTCAACCTTTTCTATACTAAAACGTAAATCTTGCCCTGGTGAAGAACCTGTTGCAAGGAAATATCGAAGCGCATCTGCCCCGTATTGATCAATGATTTCCATTGGATCAATTCCATTTCCTAGGGATTTACTCATTTTTTGCCCATCTGCAGCCCGAACTAATCCGTGTATTAGAACATCATCGAATGGACGTTTACCAGTGAACTCTAAGCCTTGGAAAATCATTCGTGAAACCCAGAAAGGAATAATATCATAGCCCGTTACCAGTACATCTGTTGGATAATAACGTTTGAAGTCTTCTTGACTTACGTCAGGCCAACCCATTGTTGAAAATGGCCATAATGCTGAAGAGAACCAAGTATCTAACACGTCTGTATCTTGTTCCCAATTTTCAATATCCGCTGGCGGGTTATGATCAACATGAACTTCCCCCGTTTCCTTATGGTACCAAGCAGGAATACGATGCCCCCACCAAAGCTGGCGAGAAATACACCAGTCGCGGATATTTTCAATCCAATGCATGTAGGTCTTTTCAAAACGATCTGGAACAAATTGTACTTTCTCTTCTGATTTCTGCAATGAAATCGCTTGTTCTGCAAGTGGTTGCATTTTAACAAACCATTGTGTTGATAAATACGGTTCTACAACAGCACCACTTCGCTCAGAGTGTCCAACCGAATGAAGATGTTCTTCGATTTTGAATAAAACACCCTCTTCTTGCAAGTCCTTTACGATTTGCTTACGACAGTCAAAACGATCCATGTTTGCATACTTTCCTGCTTTTTCATTCATCGTGCCATCTTCATTCATTACTAGAATGCGTTCTAAATCATGGCGATTTCCAATTTCAAAGTCATTTGGATCATGTGCAGGTGTAATTTTTACTGCTCCTGAACCAAATTCCATATCTACATAATCGTCGCCTACAATTGGAATTTCTCTTCCTGTAATCGGTAATATCACCGTTTTGCCAATTAAGTCTTTGTAGCGCTCATCTTTCGGATGAACGGCAACGGCTGTATCGCCCAACATTGTCTCAGGTCTCGTTGTTGCAATTTCAATAAAACCAGATCCATCAGCAAGCGGGTATTTCATATGGTAAAATGCACCTTGAACATCTTTGTAAATAACCTCAATGTCCGATAATGCTGTTTTCGTTTTTGGATCCCAGTTAATAATGTATTCTCCACGATAGATTAACTCTTTGTTATATAGCGTAACAAATACTTCCTGAACAGCATTGGAAAGTCCTTCATCTAGCGTAAAACGCTCTCGACTATAATCTAGACCTAACCCCAGCTTTTCCCATTGATTACGAATAAAGCCTGCGTATTCATCCTTCCACTTCCACGTTTCTGCAACAAACTTATCACGGCCTAAATCATAACGTGACTTCCCCTCTTCGCGTAGCTTTTCTTCTACTTTTGCTTGAGTGGCAATCCCTGCATGGTCCATTCCTGGCAGCCATAAAGCATCATACCCTTGCATTCGTTTCATTCTAGTCAAAATATCTTGGAGTGTCGTATCCCAAGCATGACCAAGATGTAGTTTTCCAGTTACGTTTGGTGGGGGAATAACGATTGTATATGGTGTTTTACTTTCTTCGCCCTTTGCTTCGAAATATTTCCCTTTTAGCCACCATTGATAGCGTCCTTTTTCAACCAAATTGGGATCGTACTTTGTTGGCATCGTCAATTCTTGATTTTCCATTTATATTTCCTCCTTCTTTTTCCACAAAAAACAAAAACTCCCATCGTCAATAAAAGGACGAGGGAGTGTGTTCGCGGTACCACCTTTTTTCTAAATAACAAATAAACATGCTATTTAGATCTTCATTGGCATAACGGTCATTTAGACCGGCTTCTACTAATTCCACCGTTTCATAGAAGCTGCTTCCGGGCGACCTTCTATTGGCTTGACTTAAGGAATGTTTCAGCAATTCATTCCTCTCTCTAAAAGCAAGTACCAATATACTCTTCCCGTTCAGAGCATTTGTGATATGTATATTTATAGTATATAAAAAACTTTCATAACGTCAATCATTATCCCTAAAAAAAATTGATTTTATACATTTTTTCTCCACTTCACGTATTTTTTCTCCGCTCATACACTAAAAAAAAGGAGGAGGAAAAGATGAGAAAAAAATACAACCCTTATCTTTTACACCCATGGCTTAAAACATTTCGAAGTATTTGTGCACAACTCATCATTCCATTTACCGTTTTCCAATTAATTAGAACATTTCTATTGCCTACCACATTTGACGTATTACTACTCTTAATCTTTGCTTTCATAGCAATAGCCATTAAATTTGAATGGATATAAGAAAAGCGGAGGAGGCCGTTCAGCGACGTATAAACTTGAGTCGCTCCGCACGAGATAAAGGAAACACGAAGAGCAAAGCGATTCGATGTTGACTTATCGTAAGGAGGAGTGCACAAGTTTACTAGGCGCTGGCCGACGGAGCTAGACAACATTAATGAACGAAGGCTAAATTCACGACGTCCTGTCGTAACGCCTTCATGACCTACTTCCTGTAGGCCTAAGCGGAGACGGGTCGCTCAGCAGCGACAGGCATTTGGCGAAGCACGCAGGAAATCCTGATTTCCGGAGGGGTTTGACAAATGACCCCGAGCTGCTACCCGGCGCAGCTAGACAACAAGAAATGCGGAGGAGGCCGTTCAGCGACGTATAAACTTGAGTCGCTCCGCACGAGATAAAGGAAACACGAATTTCGAAGAAATTCGATGTTGACTTATCGTAAGGAGGAGTGCACAAGTTTGCTAGGCGCTGGCCGACGGAGCTGGACAACAAGAAAAGCGGAGGAGGCCGTTCAGCGACGTATAAACTTGAGTCGCTCCGCACGAGATAAAGGAAACACGAAGAGCAAAGCGATTCGATGTTGACTTATCGTAAGGAGGAGTGCACAAGTTTGCTAGGCGCTGGCCGACGGAGCTAGACAACATTAAGGAACGAAGGCTAAATTCACGACGTCCTGTCGTAACGCCTTCATGACCTACTTCCTGTAGGCCTAAGCGGAGACGGGTCGCTCAGCAGCGACAGGCATTTGGCGAAGCACGCAGGAAATCCTGATTTCCGGAGGGGTTTGACAAATGACCCCGAGCTGCTACCCGGCGCAGCTAGACAACAAGAAAAGCGGAGGAGGGCGTTCAGCGACGTATAAACTTGAGTCGCTCCGCATGAGATAAAGGAAACACGAAGAGCAAAGCGAGGCGATGTTGACTTATCGTAAGGAGGAGAGGGCAAGTTTACTAGACGTTAGGCGCTGGAGCTAGACAACATTAAGGAACGAAGGCTAAATTCACGACGTCCTGTCGTAACGCCTTCATGACCTACTTCCTGTAGGCCTAAGCGGAGGCGCCTGATCAACGTCGTATAAACTTGAACCGCTCCGTATGAGATAAAGGAAACACGAAGAGCAAAGCGATTCGATGTTGACTTATCGTAAGGAGGAGTGGCCAAGTTTACTAGACGTTAGGCGGTGGAGCTAGACAACATTAAGGAACGAAGGCTAAGTTCGCGACGTCCTGTCGCAACGCCTTCATGACCTACTTCCTGTAGGCCTCCTATAAAACTTAATTAACCATAGAACAAGGGAGATTCATAAAAAGATGGCTCCCTTGTTCTATGGCTAAAATCAACAAGTTCATAGTAGATAGCTAATTTAGTTAGTCAGAAGTGGTCTCTTCTTGCTCCACAGCAGTTGCTTTTTTCTGTTGTTCCCATTCTTCCATCTTCATGACAATATACTCCGTATTTTTTAACCCCCAATATTGATGCTGAAGCTTCTTAACGTATTTTGCCTCATTCTTTTTTTCACGATGATAGTACTGCTCCAATACCCTCATGGTAAGAGAAGGGTAGGCGAGGTACCCTAAAAACAGTAAGGTTTCTTCTTCTCTATAAGGAAAATGTTGAAAATACGTTACTAACCAATCCACGCACTCATCATTCATTTTCGGGTAGGTGTGTAATGTTCTGGACAAAAATGGAATCAAGTCATGGAATGGCGAAGCTGTGCGAATTTCTTCCAAATTACTAAAGTAGCCCATTCCTCGCTCATCATATAAAAAATGTTCCGTTGACAATTTTCCGTGAATGATTACGGTACGGACCTTGTCATTTTCCTTAGTTTGCTCGTACCAGGAATCTAATTTTCTTCGTGCAAAATGAATAGATTGTGAAATCTCATTATAGTACGTACAAAATTGCAGTTCGAATGGTGACATATATACCTTTTTTTCACACCGATCTAAAAATTCTGTTAAAAATTCTCTCTGCTTATCCCATTTCTCTGTCATCATTTCATAATGCTCAGTACGCTCTTCCACATTAATCGGCTGCTCATTCGATGTAAGGTGATGAAAGCGAGCTAGTTCTCGAAAAAGCTTTTGGTGCTTTTCATATCGGTTTTCTTTTTCTTCATTGATAAGCCATGGCATCAAATAAAATAGCTCATTTTCGTCCCATACCGCATATCGTCCATCCATCGTTGGATATACGGGTACAATTCGATTATAGCCTCGCTGATATATATATTGAATGGCTCTTACAAAGTCAACACCCTTTTCTGCTGATAGTTTTTTTACAGCAAAGGTTCCTTTACTACTATATACTTTAAAAACTTTTCCAAAGGATTCCACAAAATGTGGCTCTACACCATAATTTGCTAATACTGTTGAAAGTTTTTTGAAGTGATTATTCTCCATGACACCACCCTCTTTATAGTATCCAATATTATTAGAGTGATTGAAATAAAGGAAGAGCAAGGTTTCCCCCTGCTCCCAATAGTAAGCTGTTTATTTATATGCAGGCTCATGAGGGATATATAACACTTGCCCTTCATATACATCTTGTGTAATTTCTAGACTATTTACCCTCAATAATTGCTGTACACTTATTTCATATTTCTCAGCCAAACAATCCAATGTATCTCCTTCTTGAACAATACACACCTTTAGTTTAGCGGAAGGCCCTTCATCTTTACGTGCAAAGAAATCTGTTAACGATATTGATTCATATCCATCTTTCTTTTTCTTCTTTTTTTCTACCTGCTCAACTACACTGCTTTCTTCCTCACTCTCTTCAAATTCCATTAAGGCCGATGAAGGAGAAGACTCTTCATCTTCAATATATATTGGATCAGCATGAGAACTACTTGAACTTGAGGATTCCTCCTTATCTTGAATGCCAAACACATTCGTAAACGGTGACTGTTCCTCTCTTTATTCCTCTCTTTGCTCCTCATAATGAAAAACTGGTGGTGAATCTTTCTGTTCAAATTGAACACTTACAGGGACCTCTTCATCTTGTTCTTGTTGTTTTTCCTGCCTAGCCTCTAAATAAAATGGTTGATAATCACCTTCTTGTGCTACGGTATTATCCGGTGAATTCTCTAGTTTTATTTCTACTTCTTCCTCTAGGTCTTCCATTTCAATTTGGACTTCGTCTTCAACCGCAACCCCTCGAGTAAGAGGTTCGAATACTTTTTCTTCTGTAATGTCCATGGCTTCCTCAGGTAATTCGCTATCAATTCCAGAAATCGTTAAATCTGCTGTTATTTTTAAACACGCGTTTTCTGGCACAACGTAATCAAAAGAATCTACAAATACGTCGATAGAATCTAGGTTTGTAATTCGGTTTTTAGGAATGGTTATATCAACTGGAAAACGATGAGAAAATTCACACTCACCTTGACTATTTCTCTCCACGATTGAAACGAGCTTTCCATATTTTTTTTCTTCTGACCAATCTTCATCCGTAGCATCACCATTAAAATCTCCACCAATATATTCTCCTGTTAACTCTAGATGTCCACGAATTAAAACGTATTGTTCTTGCTCTTGAAGCGTAATATGAGGGTCTAAAGAAATAGATCGTAGTTCTTCCACTTCCTGTCCTCTTTTAAACCAAACGGATTCCTCTAATGAGAACCTTAAGCAAGATGGCTGTCCTTGTATCACCAATAATCCTCCTTTCAAATCACACCCCTGGTATATCACTATCACTTTATGAAAGAAAAACTACGAATATGATACTGTTTATGCTGAAAGGAAAGAAAATCCCTATTCATTCGTAATGAATAGGGATTTTTTAATACATTGTTTATCAACGATGGGGAGAAAACTTATCCACGAATCGTTTTAAATGCTTGTTCTGCAGCATTAATGGTTTGAGCAATATCATCATCAGTATGAGCAGTTGATAAAAACAAGCCTTCAAATTGAGATGGTGGTAGAAAGACACCGTTTAATGCCATTTCACGATAATACTTGGCAAACAGCTCTAAATCAGACGTTTTTGCTTTTTCATAATTGTCCACTTCATTGTTAGTAAAGAAAATACCAATCATTGATCCTGCACGATTTATCGTGTGAGGAATTTCATATTTATCTGCTGCATCATGCAATCCTTTCTCAAGCAAGTCTGCTTTTCGAGTAAATTCCTTATAGGAATCCGGTGTTAATTGAATTAAGGTTTCATATCCTGCTGTCATCGCTAACGGATTCCCAGATAAAGTACCCGCTTGGTATATTGGTCCGCTTGGAGCTATCTGCTCCATAATTTCAGCTTTTCCGCCATACGCACCAACTGGTAAACCTCCACCAATTACTTTTCCTAGGCAGGTAATGTCTGGAGTGACACCATAGAAACCTTGAGCACAGCCATAGTCTACACGAAAACCTGTCATCACTTCATCAAAGATTAATAAAGCACCATTCTTCGTTGTAAGCTCCCTTAACCCTTGTAAAAAACCAGGCTTTGGAGGTACAACCCCCATATTTCCAGCTACTGGTTCGACGATTACTCCTGCAATATCCTCACCAAACTGTTCAAAGGCATACTTTATGCTTTCTAAATCATTATAAGGTACGGTAATAGTATTTGAAGCCACTCCTTCAGGTACCCCTGGACTATCTGGTAACCCTAAGGTCGCCACCCCTGATCCTGCTTTAATTAATAGGGAATCACCATGACCATGATAGCACCCTTCAAATTTAATAATTTTATTTCTTCCAGTGTAACCTCTTGCTAGACGCAAAGCACTCATCGTTGCCTCTGTTCCAGAGGATACCATTCGTACAACCTCAATTGAGGGCACTCTTTCAATCACAAGTTGGGCTAATTTATTTTCAACTACTGTAGGAGCACCAAAACTCGTCCCGCTCTCAGCAACTTTTTTCAGTCCATTGACAACTCTCTCATTCGTGTGACCTAAAATGAGTGGACCCCAAGACAACACATAATCGATATATTCATTGCCATCAATGTCATAAATTTTACTTCCTTTTCCTCGTTCCATAAAAATCGGATCCATTTCAACCGATTTAAATGCTCGAACCGGACTATTCACTCCACCTGGCATTAAACCTATCGCTTCTTTAAAAGCTTCTTTTGAATTTGAATATTGACGCATTTTATTTCCTCCAGTCAATCAGTATGAATTAGTAGCTCATTCTTCTCGTAACCATCTTGCTGCATCCTTTGCTGCATAAGTAATAATAAGGTCAGCACCAGCCCTTTTCATACTGGTTAGCTTCTCTAAAACGAGAGATTTTTCATCCACCCAGCCATTTAGTGCAGCTGCTTTTATCATCGAATATTCACCGCTTACATTATAAGCAACGATTGGTGTATTAAATTCATTTTTTACATCTCGAATAATATCTAGATATGATAGTGCTGGCTTTACGATTAGAAAATCTGCACCCTCCTCCACATCAGATTGCGCTTCTCTTAATGCTTCCAGTCGGTTAGATGGATCCATCTGATACGTTTTTCGATCACCAAATTGAGGAGAGCTATGGGCTGCATCTCGGAAAGGACCATAGTAACTTGAAGCATACTTAACTGCATAAGACATAATAGGAATATCTTCAAAACCAGCTTCATCTAATCCTTTACGAATGGCCGCAACAAAACCATCCATCATATTACTTGGTGCAATAATATCTGCACCGGCCCTTGCCTGACTAATCGCTGTTTGCGCTAGGAGATTTAAGGTTGGGTCATTTAGTATTTGACCCTCTTCTATAATTCCACAATGACCGTGAGAAGTGTATTGACATAGGCATGTATCTGCTACCACAATAAGTTCAGAAAATTGTTTTTTTATTGCGCGAATCGCCTCTTGAACAATTCCATGGTCATGATACGCTTGAGTACCAACTTCATCCTTCTCAGCAGGAACCCCGAAAACGATGACCGATTTAATGCCTAATGAAACGATTTCTTTCATCTCTGCTTCTAAATAATCTAGCGAAATTTGATAAACTCCGGGCATGGAAGGAACTTCATTTTTCACATGGTTCCCCTCTACTACAAAAAGAGGATAAATGAGATCTTCTGTTCTTAAGAAAGTTTCTCTCACTAACGCCCTCATATTATTACTTTTTCGTAAACGTCGATGTCGACGGAATTGTAGGTTATCCATATATTGTTACCTCCTATGTATGTTGATAATAATTTACGAGTGCTTTCATCATCTCTTCTATTGTATAGATGTTTGGAGAAATTTGCACAACTAAGCCTAAGCTTTCAGCTGTCGCTTTTGTCTTTGGACCAATACATGCGTAAACTGTTTCTGGGATACTTAAGCCACGTTTTTGGAGTGCCTTCATAAAAAAACGAACGGCGGAAGAGCTTGTAAACGTTATCGCATCAATCTTCTTGCTTGTTAATAAATGCTGAAGCTCATCTAATGAATTCTCAGGTGTATACGTACAATACACAATTAACTCATCACAACAAATGTGATGTGCATGAAAAATGGTTTGAATACTTTGACCTGCTAAAGACCCTTTTGGAATTAATACTTTATTTGGCTTCATATTACGTTGTACAAATTCATAGGCAAAATCTTCTGCTGTAAAATTTTGCGGGCAAAAATCGACCTTTATCCCCTTGCTCTGTAAGTAGCTTGCTGTTTTGCTACCAACAGCACCTACTTTCGCTTGTAAATTAGATAAAGAAAGAGAATAATGGCTAAGCGTTTGTTGAAAATAATCAACAGCATTCTTACTTGTGAAAATCATCCAGTCATATTGGAATATGTGGTCCATCGTCACTTTTTCTTTTCTATCTCTATTCGAACGAAAAGCAAGTAGGGGGACTGCATGTGCAATCCCCCCTTGCTTTTCAATATATTGGGCGAAGGAAACAGATTGCTCAACACTTCTTGTAATCAAAATGTCTCTACCACTTAAGGGTAAAGAGGAAGTCATGATTGATCAAGCTCCTCTTTCACCTGCTCAATCAATTGTTTGGCACCTTGCTCACTTAAAACAGCTGCAACCTGCTCACCTAACGCAACTGGATCTTTCCCTGTTTGTATTTCTTTATATATTTTTTTCCCATCTGGGGAAGCCACTAGACCTGTAAAGGAAAGGGTCTCGTCTTCTAAAATAGTCGCAAATCCCGCGATTGGCACTTGACAGCCACCTTCCATTTTTCGAAGAAAAGCGCGTTCAGCTTCAACTGATAGTTTTGCGTTTTCTGAAGTAAATTGATCAAATAAACTAAGTAATTCCGTGTCATCTTCACGACATTCTATTGCTAAAGCTCCTTGACCCACTGCTGGCAAGCAAATATCAGTAGAAAGGAATTCTGTAACAACTTCGGACGTCCAGCCCATTCGAGACAATCCAGCAGCTGCTAAAATAATAGCATCATATTCACCTGTCTCTAATTTCGCTATTCTCGTATCGATATTTCCTCGAATCCATTTAATCTCTAAATCAGGTCGAAATGCTAGTAATTGAGCGCCTCGGCGAAGGGAACTTGTTCCAATAACAGCCCCTTTTGGCAAATCGCTTAGTGCTACATGATTTTTAGAGATGATGGCATCCCGATGATCTTCTCGAGGTGGTATACATCCAATTGTCAACCCCGTTGGCAATTCAGCAGGCATATCTTTCATGCTGTGAACAGCCATATCAATATCCTTGTCAATCATGGCTTGTTCAATTTCTTTAACAAATAAGCCTTTCCCTCCCACTTTTGAGAGGGTGACATCTAATATACGGTCCCCTTTTGTAACAATTTCTTTAATCTCAAATTCAAATGGACCACCTAGATTCTTCAGTTGTTCAATTACCCATTTGGTTTGGGTTAATGCTAGTTTACTTCTACGGGAGCCTACTACAATTTTTCTCATGACGTCCTCCTTCATTAGTACCAAAAATGAAATGTCGATAATCGACTTACTAAAAAGAAATTAATTAATACAATTAAAAAAGCGGCTGTATTTAAAATTGCTAAAGATTTTCCGTACATACCCTTTCGCACACGCAAAAATAAGAAAACACTGTATACCACTAATAAAATAAATGAACTAATAATTTTCGGGTCATACCATATCACATTCGGAAGCTTAATATAAGCCCATTGAACACCTAGAATTAAGCTTAATAACAGCATAGGCACCCCTATCGCATTCAATACATAACTCATTTTCTCTAACTGAGATAAATTCCCTAATCGCCATAACCTGTGCCCCCACTTCTTCTCTTTTAATAATTTATGCTGAAGCAAAAATAATAAAGAAAAGACAAAGGAAAGAGTAAACGCTGCATACGAGAGAATCGCCATGGTAATATGTATAAATAGTAGCTCTGAAACCAATTGTTCCGCTAATGCTTCAGATTCCATTTGTACAGGAGCGAATGTATGAATCGCAATGATACTAAATCCTAAAACATTTGTAAAAAACACAGTAAAATCGGTACGTAATAGACGATTAATACTAAGAGAAAGAGTTAACAAAACCCATGCATAAAAATATAACCCTTCAAAAATAGTTAGGACAGGAAATCGTCCTGTTCGAAACATATAAAGAAATAAAAAGATTGTTTGAAGCACCCAAACAATCGAAAGAATCCAGAAGGCAAATTGATTCGCCTTCTGGTTTTTGTGAAGAAAGTCAATAAAATATAACAATATACTTAAAGCATACAGAACAACCATTAATTCATGTAGCCTTGTCATCATGTATTCAAACATGTTAACAAATCCTCACTTATGACTGAAAAGAAGACTGTGGTTGAAGAACCGCAGATGGCTTCTTTTCTGCTATTTCCGTTTGCTGGACTTGTTCCTCGATGTTAAAAATTTTCATAAATAATGCTAATTTTTCTTTCGCATCCTTTTCTACTGCTAATTCCTTCACTTGAAGAATAGGATCCTTCATCATTTGGTTAATAATCGATTTTGTATGCTTGTTTAGCACCTTTCGCTCTCGTTCTGTTAAATGTGGTAGCTTACGATCAATGCTATTCATTGTTTCTGCCTGAATGGTAAGTGCCTTCTCACGAAGTGCAGAGATTACAGGAACAACCCCTAACATTTTTAACCATTCATTAAAACCGATGATTTCTTCTTCAATCAACAAGTAAATTTGCTCTGCTGCCTTTTGGCGTTGAGCAAGGTTGGCTTGAACAATCCCCTCTAGATCGTCAATATCATAGAGGAACATGCTCTCGATATCAGCAATTGTCGGGTCAATATCACGAGGTACCGCGATATCAATTAAAAATAGTGGACGGCCTTTCCGTAAGCGAACGACCCCTGCCATTAAATCTTTATTAATGACAAAATCCTTTGCACCCGTTGAACTAATCAAAATATCAGCTTCTATTAAAGCACATTGCAATTCTTGAAGTCTTTTTGCTTTTCCGTTGAAGCGAGAAGCAAGCGCGACTGCTTTTTCGTACGTACGGTTGATTACGGTAACATCTTTTACACCAGATCCTTGCAGGTTTTCAATGGCTAACTCTCCCATTTTCCCCGCACCTAGAATGAGAACCTTCTTGGAATGTAAGGAACCAAATACTTTTTTTGATAGCTCAACCGCTGCATAGCTCACGCTAACCGCATTCGCCCCTATATCCGTCTTAGAATGAGCCTTTTTCGCTAAAGTAAGCGATTGTTTAAATAATTGGTTAAAAACAGTTCCTGTCGCTTGAGCATCTTGCGCTAATAGGAAACTATTTCGAATTTGACCAAGAATCTGTGTTTCACCTAGGACCATTGAATTAAGGCCACATGTTACTTTAAAAAGGTGTTCAACGGCCCCTTCTCCTTCATATATAAATAAAAAAGGCGAAAATTCACTTTTATCAATATTGAACCAATCAGAAAGAAACTCTTTTATATAATAACGTCCCGTATGGAGTTGATCAACTACTGCATACACCTCAGTCCGGTTGCAAGTTGATACAATTACATTTTCTAATAAGCTCTTCTTTTTATTTAAAGCAAGCATAGCATTAGCTAAGTCAGCTTCATTAAAAGATAGACGTTCGCGAATTTCGACAGGTGCTGTTTTATAATTTAAACCGACAACAATTGTATGCATGTAGAAATTCACCCCCTAAGTCAATACTGTTAGTATATCATGCTTGTACAATAATATTTTTCAAAAAATGTGAACAGATAGTGAATCCTATGATACGATAAATATGAATATATTCTATAAATGCTCACCTAAATCAGAGTAACAAAACTAAGTAAAATATTCAAGTATCATAACGGATAGATGGAGGAACTGATGAAAAAGCAACAAATATTCTCTTCTACAGTACTGATCGGATTTGGTTTTTTTTTCTACTTACAAGAAACTCAATTTGATGTATTTTCTGGTTTTTTTCGTTGGCCTACGTTATTTGTCATTATAGGTATTGCTTTTTTACTACAAGGGTATATAGGTAAACATAATGAATCGCTATTCCCTGGTGTGATTTTAACTGGATTTGGTCTCCATTTTCATGTCGTTGAACGATTGGAAATTTGGCCTGATCATATCGGTGTGTTTATTTTAATCATTTCGTTAGGTTTTTTATTACAAAATCAAAAAACAGGAACCGGTTTGTTTTACGGACTTCTCTTTTTAGTTATGTCTATTATTCTATTATTTAATGAAACACTCACCGAATCTCTTCAGTCTCTTGAAAACATAGTTCCTTACATATGGAAAATCTGGCCCTTCTTTTTTATCGGTATCGGTGTATATTTATTATTTTTTCAACGAAAATAAACAAGGAGGGATTCCCCCTCCTTGTTTATAAAACCGAATCCAAAAATAACTTCGTACGCTCTGCTTTAGGAGAATGGAACAATTTAACCGGTTCCCCCACTTCCACAATTTTTCCATCATGCATATAAACGACCCAATCAGCAACCTCTCTCGCAAATCCCATCTCATGTGTCACAACGACCATTGTCATTCCTTCATTTGCAAGCTCCTTCATCGTATTCAACACTTCTCCAACAAGCTCAGGATCTAGTGCTGAAGTTGGCTCATCAAATAGCATAATATCGGGTTTCATCGCTAATGCACGAGCAATTGCTACCCTTTGTTTTTGCCCTCCTGAAAGTTTTGAAGGATACACCTGTTCTTTATCCTCTAATCCTACTTTTTTTAGTAGCTTACGAGCTTCATTCATTGCTTGTTGCTTAGGCAGTTTTTTTACAAACATAGGAGCTTCAACGATATTCTCAATGACCGTCTTATGTGGAAAAAGGTGGAAATGTTGAAATACCATCCCTACTTTCCCACGAATGCCATTTACATCATGAGATGTTTCATCAATCTTCTCGCCCTCTAACAGAATGTTCCCACTGTCTTTTTTTTCGAGAAAGTTTAAGCACCGCAACAATGTACTCTTTCCCGAACCACTTGCTCCTATTAGACAAACAACGTCACTTTCATTTACAGTTAAATCGATATTTTTTAATACGTGTAAATCACCAAAAGATTTATTTAAATTTTGTACTTCTAAAATAACATTCTCTTTCACCTTATCCCCCCTAAAAAATTAGTCACTTACTGCTAGCTTATTCTCAAGTACTCGAACCACCGTAGAAAGAATAAATACGAGTACTAAATAGTAGATAGAAACAATTAATAAGTAGGTCATTGAATCGAAGCTACTTGACCCTAAAGTCGTCGCAACACTAAAAAGTTCAAACATCCCTATAAACGAAGCTAAAGAGGAGTCCTTTAATGCAATAATAAATTGATTCCCTAATGGGGGTAAGGCTCTACGGAATGCTTGAGGTAAAATAATTCTTCGCATTGTTAAGGAGATTGACATACCAAGCGAACGACCAGCTTCCATTTGTCCTCGATCAATCGATTGAATGGCTCCTCGAAAGATTTCTGCTATGTATGCACCATTATGAAAGGCAAGTCCTAGTACGACCGCCCAAAAATCGCTAATATTAAAAGTTGTTAAACCAAAGTAGAAAATAAAGATTTGAACAATTAGCGGTGTACCTCTTACAACAAAAATATATAAGTCTGCAATCCAAACTAAAGGTTTAATTTTTGAGATTCGTAGAAGTGCAAAAAACAGTCCTATAAACAACGCGATAAAGATTGCAACGACCGTAAGAAGAAACGTCCATTTTAGTCCAATAAGAAATGTGTCTGATGTTTCAATAAAAGTTTGAATAAATTCCATGCTCCCCCTCCAACGATAAAATATGACATAAATAAGGAGACGAATGTATCTCCATTCATCTCCTAGATACATTACTCACTTTCAGGATCTATTGTAATGTCTACGCCAAAATACTTTTCACTGATTTCTTTTAAAGTTCCCTCATCACGAAGCTCTTCCAACGCTTTATTTACCTTGTCTAAAAGCTCTTTATTTTTCTTATTCACGGCAATTCCTTGCTCACTTCGACCGATTAATTCACGTGCTTCGATCGCTAACCCTGCCCCAATCGCTTCCTTCCCCGTAATAAAATCTGTTATAACTGCATCATGTTTTCCTTTATTTAATGCTTCAAGTGCAACCACATCACTGTCGTAACGCTGGATTTTATCTGTCACTTCAGCCGCGAATTCTTCATAAGTCGACCCTTTTGACACGGCAATTTCCTTTCCTTCGAGTTCTTCTAATGTTTTCACACCACTTTCAGGTCGAACAAATAGCTGTGGTCCTGAATAGTAGTACGGTGATGTAAAACTTACTTGCTCTAAACGTTCTTCTGTTATAGTATGACTTGCTACGGCTGCATCAAATCGACCGGACTTTACTCCTTCAACGATTCCTGCAAATTTAAACTTCTTTTGTTCTGGCTCTAGCTCTAGCTTCTCAGCTATTGCTTCTGCCACATCAATATCAAATCCCGTCATAGAACCGTCATCGCTTGTCTCACTAAATGGAGCAAACTCACCAGATGCAGCAAAAATAAACTTTCCATCCTTCACTAATTCCGAACCATCTTCACCAGTTGTTTTGCTTCCACAAGCACTTAATATCGCTATTAATCCTACTACGAATAAAACATAAATCCTATTCTTCATCCTACTCCCTTCCTTTCTAATGTAATGTAAATCTACTCTATTCATTAATCACCTTAATCTTACCAAAGATTCAAACTTTTCTCAAAATTACAAATAAAAATAACTTCTACTTTTTCTTTATACGTGTATATATTAAAATGCTCTAGTAAAAAACGAACTTCTATTTTCCATCTATATAAAAAGGGAATGTGTGAATTGTGCAATTTATTAGAGAGGCTTTCTTTATAAGAGAGAAAAATAAATAAAAAAGATGACTTCTAGTCAGAAGTCATCTTTTTACGATCAACCTTATTCAACGAAATTTATTAAGCGCGCCCCAAATTTTCTCTTTTCCTTCTCCTGTTTCAGCAGAAAAAAGAATGACTTCATCACCCTTTTCAAGGTTTAACGTTTCTTTGGTCACTTTTAAATGTTTTTGCCATTTTCCCTTTGGGATTTTATCTGCTTTTGTTGCAATGACAATGCAAGGTAGATCATAGTGCTTTAAAAAATCATACATCATCACATCGTCCTTTGTCGGTGGATGGCGGAGGTCGACAATTAAAAGAACCGCATCAAGTTGTTCCCTTGATGTAAAATACGTTTCAATCATTTTCCCCCATGCTTCCCGTTCTTTCTTGGATACTTTAGCAAAGCCGTATCCTGGGACATCGACAAAATAAAGTTGTTCTTCAATTTTATAAAAATTCAATGTTTGCGTTTTTCCAGGTTTTGATGACGTTCTGGCTAACGCTTTACGGTTAATCATTTTATTAATAAAAGAAGATTTTCCTACATTAGATCTTCCCGCAAGAGCAAATTCAGCAAGTGGTTCCGCTGGATATTGCTCGGGCTTAACCGCACTAATAACTAGTTCTACTGTATTAACTTTCATTTTTAGCACCTACTACTGCTGTTTCTAATACCTCATCTATATGTGAGACTAAGACAAATCGCAATTCCTTTCTAACACTTGCTGGAATATCGTCTATATCCTTCTCATTATCTTGCGGAAGAATAATCGTCCTTAATCCGGCACGGTGAGCGCTTAGAGTCTTCTCTTTTACTCCACCGATAGGCAACACTCTTCCTCTAAGTGTCATTTCACCTGTCATTCCTACCTCACGTCGAATGACATTACCTGATAATGCTGACACTAATGCTGTCGTGATGGTAATACCAGCTGAAGGACCGTCTTTTGGAACAGCACCCTCTGGAACATGAATATGAATATCATATTTCTCATGAAAATTACTTTCAATCCCAAGCTCCGATGCTTTAGAACGGACGTAACTAAAAGCGGTTTGAGCAGACTCTTTCATTACATCTCCTAGCTTACCGGTAAGAACAAGCTTTCCTTTCCCAGGAGAGAGACTTACTTCAATTTGTAATGTATCTCCACCAACAGTCGTATAAGCTAGTCCAGTTGCTACTCCAACAGTATCCTCTGATTCAGCTTGGCCATAGCGGAAGATTTTCTTCCCTAAAAATTCTTCCAGATTTTTTTCCGTGATGATGACACGTTTTTTCTCACCTGAAACGATAATTTTGGCTGTTTTACGACAGATTGATGCAAGTTGGCGCTCTAATCCACGCACACCTGCTTCTCTAGTATAGTATCTGACAACATCTCGAATCGCTTCTTCTCTTACTTGAAGCTGACCTTTTGATAAACCGTGACCTTTTAATTGTTTTGTCAGTAAATGGTCCTTTGCTATATGAAGCTTTTCTTCCTCCGTATAGCCAGCAATTGATATAATCTCCATTCGATCACGAAGAGGGCCAGGAATTGTTGCTAAATTATTCGCAGTGGCAATAAACATGACATTAGATAAGTCATATGTTTCTTCAATATAATGATCACTAAAATTATGATTTTGCTCTGGATCCAGTACTTCAAGCATGGCCGAAGAAGGATCTCCTCTAAAATCATTTGACATCTTGTCAATTTCATCCAAAAGGAAAACCGGATTAATCGTACCTGCTTTTTTCATTCCTTGTATAATTCTTCCTGGCATAGCTCCAACATACGTCCGGCGATGCCCACGAATTTCCGACTCATCTCTCACCCCACCTAAAGAGATCCGAACGAAATTTCGTCCTAATGATTCTGCAATTGATCGTGCTAAACTTGTTTTTCCCACTCCTGGTGGTCCTGCTAAACACAATATCGGGCCTTTCAAAGATTGAGTAAGCTGTTGTACTGCTAAATATTCCAATACACGTTCTTTTACCTTATCTAAACCGTAGTGATCACGATCTAATATCTTCTCGGCTTTCACAATATTAAGATCATCTTCTGTCGAATTCGTCCACGGTAGCGAAATTAACCAATCAATATAATTGCGGATGACGGCACTTTCAGCAGAGCTGGAAGGAATCTTCTCATATCGACTTAACTCTTTTAAGGCTGTTGTTTGAACGGACAGTGGCATGCCTGCTTCTTCAATTTTTTTAGTGAGTTCAGATACTTCACCCGTTTTTCCTTCTTTATCGCCAAGTTCCTTCTGTATAGCTTTTAATTGCTCTCTCAAATAATATTCCTTTTGCGTACGTTCCATTGAACGTTTAACTCGTTGACCAATCTTCTTTTCTAAATTCAACACTTCTTTTTCATTGTGAATGATTTCAATCACATGCTGTAAACGCTCATGTATATTAAGCATTTCGAGAATTTCCTGCTTATCCTTCAATTTCAAAGGAAGATGAGAAGCAATAATATCCGCTAGCCTTCCCGGCTCTTCGATATCGGAGACAGTCGCGTAAGTTTCTGCAGTAATTTTTTTTGAAAGTTTTATGTACTGTTCAAAATAATTTAATAGTGTTCTCATTAACGCTTCGAGCTCTGCTGTTTTTGTTTGGTCATCTTCACTAGTTTCAATCGAAACGGTTGTATACGTTTCATGATCATGAAGATCAACAATTTGACCACGCTTGACCCCTTCAACCAACACACGAATCGTCCCATTAGGTAGTTTCAGCATTTGCTTTACTTTCGTTAACGTACCCATTTTATAAATATCAGCTTCTGTTGGCTCATCAATATTTATGTCTTTTTGAGTTGATAAAAAAATTAAATGATCATCCATCATTGCTCTTTCCAACGCTTCTACAGAACGGTCTCTACCTACATCTAGATGGAGAACCATTGTTGGATATACGAGCAGACCTCTTAAGGGAAGGAGGGGGACGATGCGCTCTTTTTCTTCTTCCGTCATATGCAAAGCACCTCCAATAATCCATTTGCTCAGTTTGTTACCCGTAAAGTTAATCAAGAAGATACCTGTACGGTCAACCTTATGTATGTTCGGTCTTACAGTTCTTTTTAATCCTGAGACCTTAATCTTTGTACAATTCTAACCTATTTACTTTGTAGTGTCCATTCAGAGACTATTCCTTAAAGTTACATCTTAACCCCATGCACAACGAAGAATAAGCAATTCAATAGCCTGTCTCATTCTTCCCTTTTCTTTTATTGTTTGTGTGTATAGGTATTACAAGGGAGGCGTCTGTTATGCCAATAACTACCATTACCTTCCTTCATTTCGCCCCCGTTAATTTGCACAAAATCCTGTTGCACCCTTCCTATTTAATACTTTGACTTTTTTCAACATCTAACCCATTTAACGCCTTGTTTAGTGCATGTTCAAAAACTTCTTCAAGTCTTTTCACCGGGATAATGGTAATACCTTTTATTTCTTTCAAAAGTGCGGGTTGATTATCATCAGGAATTATCACTTTTGTTGCACCTGCCAACTTTGCTGCTTTTACTTTTGCTAAGACCCCTCCAATCGGCTTAACAAGTCCATGAATACTAATCTCACCTGTCATTGCGACATCATGGTGAACTGGTATTCGATAAATGGCTGAGTAAATTCCTGTTGCCATAGCAATTCCAGCAGAAGGCCCATCGACAGGGATACCTCCAGGAAAATTCACATGTATATCATATTGTTCAGATGGGACACCCATCGAACGTAGAACGGTTACAACATTTTCAATAGACCCCTTTGCCATACTCTTTCTACGTACAGATTTCCCTTGGCCTCCAATGCTTTCTTCTTCAACAATTCCTGTAATATTTATACTTCCTTTTTCTATTGCAGGGATAACGGTTACTTCTATATCTAATAAAGCTCCTGAATTAGGTCCTGTCACAGCTAATCCATTCACTAAACCAATTTGAGCTTCTCCTTTAACTTTCTTATCCAATCGAGGAGTTTGTTGACTAGAATGAACAACCCATTCAATATCCTCATCTAATATGGAAGAACTTTTCTTAACAATAGCTAACCCTGCGACAATCTGTACCATATTCACCGCTTCCCTACCATTTCGAGCAAATGAGGATATAATATCCAAGCCTGTCTCCGTGATAGAAAGTCCCACTTTATTAACTGCTTGCGTGGCAACTTCTTTCACTTCCTCACGATCAAGCTCTCTAAAAAAGACTTCCATACACCGTGAGCGAATAGCGGCAGGAATTTCATTAGGTGTTCTTGTGGTTGCCCCTATTAAGCGAAAATCTGCTGGTAGTCCGTTTTTAAAGATGTCATGAATATGCTGGGGGATTTGGTGGTTTTCTTCACTATAATAGGCGCTTTCTAAAAACACTTTACGATCCTCTAATACTTTCAACAATTTATTCATTTGGACTGGATGTAATTCCCCAATTTCATCAATAAATAAAACACCACCGTGAGCATTTGTTACTGCCCCTTGCTTTGGCTGAGGAATTCCAGCTTGCCCCATTGCTCCTGCTCCTTGATAGATTGGATCATGAACAGAACCGATTAAAGGGTCAGCAATTCCCCTTTCATCGAACCTTGCTGTAGTTGCGTCTAGTTCCACAAAAGTCGCGCTTGATGAAAAAGGTGTAGTCGGTTGTTTTTTAGCTTCTTCTAGTACAAGCCTGGCTGCCGCTGTCTTTCCGACACCAGGTGGTCCATAAATAATTACATGCTGAGGGTTTGGTCCACAAAGTGCCGCACGCAATGCCTGAATACCGTCCTGTTGTCCGATTACATCCTTAAAACTTGTTGGTCTTACTTTTTCAGATAAAGGCTCTGTTAATTTGATTAAACGTAACTGTTTTAGTTGTTCCATTTCTTTTTTAGATTCACGATCAATGGATACCTTTTGAGTACGTTGATTCTTCAGCAAGTTCCAAAAGTATAATCCGATAATAACCCCAAAGAAAAGTTGAATTAATAACGCGATACCTGTCCAACTCATATAATCCCTCCAGTTATCCAAGATGTTACTAGGTAGTATCTCCTCAGAATTACGAGAATAAACAAAAAGGTAGGGTACGAATCATGATTAAGAAGAGATGAATTCCTTCAACTGGATAAAAACGATAATCTACACATTTTAAAAATGAAAATGAGATTGGTGGTGGGGAATGGAGCAGTTGGCCAGTTTGAACATTTTACTTATAAAAGATTAAAAACCCAAAAGGCCATTACCTCTTGGGTTTTTTTAATATGACGAAACGCAAAATCATGCTGAATTTTTTGTTTCATCTGTAGAAGAGAGTTCCGTTCCATCTTCTGTTAAAAGTTTTGGTGCTACACCTTCTAAAACTGTACTGCTCGTAATGACACATTTTTTTATGTCTTCTCTTGATGGTAAATCGAACATTACATCAAGCATGATTGTTTCGATAATGGAGCGAAGACCCCGTGCACCTGTTTTTCTTTCAATTGCTTTTTTGGCAATCTCTTGTAGTGCATCACCTTCAAAAACTAGCTCAACATCATCTAGTTCAAGCATTTTTTGGTATTGTTTAACTAAGGCATTCTTCGGTTTCGTTAGAATTTCAATTAAAGCCGCTTCATCTAACGGAGTTAAACTTGCAATAACAGGAAGTCGCCCAATAAATTCTGGAATAAGTCCAAAACGTAATAGGTCTTCTGGAACTACTTTAGAAAGCAGGGCCTTTTCATCTACTTCAGCATTTTTAGACTCGGATCCAAAACCGATTACTTTCTGTCCTAAGCGGCGCTTAATAATTTGTTCAATTCCATCAAAGGCTCCACCACAAATAAATAGAATATTACTTGTGTCTATTTGAATGAACTCTTGATGAGGATGCTTTCGGCCACCTTGTGGAGGCACACTTGCCGTCGTACCTTCTAAGATTTTCAATAGTGCCTGTTGTACCCCTTCACCAGACACATCGCGAGTAATAGAAGGGTTCTCAGACTTCCGAGCTACTTTATCAATTTCATCAATATAGATAATTCCCTTTTCTGCTCTTTCTACATCATAATCAGCAGCTTGAATTAGTTTTAATAGGATGTTTTCAACATCCTCCCCAACGTAACCAGCCTCTGTAAGAGATGTTGCATCAGCAATGGCAAACGGGACATTTAAAATACGCGCCAACGTTTGTGCAAGTAACGTTTTCCCACTACCTGTTGGTCCGATTAAACTAATATTACTTTTTGCTAACTCTACATCATCAACTTTGTTATTGGAGTTAATACGTTTGTAATGATTGTAAACAGCTACTGCAAGTGACTTCTTCGCTTGATCTTGACCAATTACATATTCATCAAGGATTTCACGAATTTCCATTGGCTTTGGTACGTCTTTAAATTCGACTTCTTCCTCTGTACCTAGCTCTTCCTCCACAATTTCTGTACACAATTCAATACATTCATCACATATATAAACTCCTGGACCAGCAACAAGCTTTCGAACTTGATCCTGTGTTTTACCACAGAATGAGCACTTGAGCTGTCCTTTTTCATCGTTAAATTTAAACAATGACGCTCACCCCTTAATAAAGACTAGTGAATGGTACGTTTAGCCTTTACATTATTAAATGTTTCTTGGTTACGCACCTTAATTTTACATTATATTACTACTTCCAGTTATGTATTGCATTTTAACAAAAAAGAGAACGAAAAGGAACTTATACGCCTACCCAACAATTTGTGAATGACCTATTTAATAATTTTTACCCAATTAACGCTAATTCTATTCTAATATGTATGGAATTTTGTATAAAACAAGACACGAGCAAGTCGTGCCTTGTTTCTCTATATATTATTATGCAACAGTTTTGCTATTTTCTACAAGAAATTCAATTGCTTTACGAATTTTTAAATCGCCTTTAAGACTTTCTAATCCACCAATTGCTTGCTTAATGTTGTCTGGGCTCATATTATATTGCTCAGCCATTACACTAACTTCTTTTTCTGCATCTTCATCAGAAACTTCTAAGTTTTCAGCAATTGCAATTGCTTCAAGTGTTAAATTTGTACGAACTCGTTTTCCAGCATCTTCTTTCATTTGACTGCGAAGAGCTTCTTCGTCCTGACCAGAGAATTGGGAGTACAACTCTAAGTTCATTCCTTGCATTTGAAGACGTTGCTCAAATTCTTGCATCATGCGATTAAGTTCATTTTCCACCATAATTTCTGGAATATCAACTTCAGACGCTTCTGTTGCTTTTTCAATCAGACCTTCACGAACTGCTGTTTCAGCTTCTGAAGTTTTTGTTTCTTCTAGACGCTTTTGCGTTTTCTCTTTCAATTCTGCCAAAGTCGCAACTTCTTCGTCGATTTCTTTTGCAAGTTCATCATCTAATTCAGGAAGTTCCTTCGTTTTAATTTCGTGAACCTTCACTTTAAATGTAGCTGGTTTTCCTGCAAGATCTTCTGCATGATATTCTTCTGGGAATGTTACTTCAACGTCTTTCTCTTCGCCAGCTGCTGCTCCTACTAGTTTTTCTTCAAAGCCAGGAATGAAAGAACCAGAACCGATTTCTAGTGAGTAATTTTCACCCTTCCCACCTTCAAACGCTTCACCGTCAACAAATCCTTCAAAATCGATGACAGCTGTGTCGCCTGTTTCAACCGTTCCATCTTCTTTTACTACAAGCTCCGCATGACGTTCTTGAAGTGATACAAGCTCAGCTTCTACGTCAGCTTCTGTAATGTCAGTATCGATTTTTTCAACTTCTAAGCCTTTGTATTCACCAAGTTTCACTTCAGGTTTTACCGTTACTTTAGCAGTGAAAATAAGCTCTTTACCCTTTTCCATTTGAGTAACATCAATTTCAGGACGATCTACTGGATCAATATTCGTTTCTTCCACCGCTTTTGCATATGCTTCTGGAAGAATGAAATCAATAGCATCTTGATAAAGTGATTCCACTCCAAAACGCTTTTCAAACATGCCACGAGGCATTTTTCCTTTACGGAATCCAGGTACGTTAACTTGTTTAACTACCTTCTTGAACGCTTCGTCTAAGCCTTTGTTAACTGTGTCAACATCAACTTCAACCGTAAGAACTCCCTGGTTCCCTTCTAATTTTTCCCATTTTGCAGACATACTAATTCCCTCCAACAATCTATAATTGATCAACTTCTAACATTGAACAAGACTAAGAATTCCTTCTTAATATGTAACTCCATCCCGTTTCAATATAGAGATAGTGTTCACTTTACAACCATTTTATTATAACACACGAGCCTTTTCTTTCAACAGATAGCTATTAAATATTGGGAGAAGAAATTTCTTCTAATTCTCTTATTCTTCTCAAATGTGTCGAAAGAACCTCTTCGCTAACATTTGTATGCTCTCCAATATTACCGTTTTCCCCAATTAATTCCGACGCGTAAACATAATAAGCAAACGCCACTTCCTCTAAAGGGAGTAAAACGGGAAATGGATACATTAAAAATGAGTGGCGATCAATGACGTCCTTCATTAATTCAAAAAGAGTAGGATTTTGCTGTTCAACCATTTCTTCTGCGAAGAATAGTAATTGTTTGTAAAACGAACTATCAAAAACGTCCGTTAGGTTTGCTGGGTTAACCTTTTTACTCTCTCCCAACTTTACAACCTGTACTTCTTCATTCACTTGATGTTCACGTAATACGTTTAGCACCATCGTTTGAAGGATGGGATGAGCCTTCTCCTCACTTAAATAAGAGATTAACTCGTTACGAAATGGAACGATATTGCGCTCTGCTAGTTCTCCAATTCTTACAAGCTGCTCTTGGAAACTTCCACTAAACAACGGAAGTTTTCCTTTCTCTTCTTGAACTTGTTCTTCTTGAGCAGTTTTTAGTTGTTCTCCACTGACAATTTTTTGACTAATAGACAGGAGCTGTTTAAAGTGGTCTTCTTTATGAAGCGGAACGTTTTGCTCTTCGAATAAGGCATTTAACATCAAGACTACTTCTTCGTGTTCATTCAACTGAATAAGAATCATTATATATAATTCAATGACCTCATAGTAATCTCCTTTTCCTTCTTGAAGAAGATTTTTACAATACAACCTGGCTTGATCATATTGCCCACTTTCATATAATGCTAATATCAGCGCCATATATAGTTCCGGTTGGTCATAACCTAGTTGTAGTGCCTCCTTTAATAATTCAGCCGATTCCTTATATTTCTTTTGTTGGAGAGAATCGAGACCTTTCTCCATCAACCTTTCCTTTATATGAGGAAAATAAACAACATTCCCATTTTTTTTCAGAGTTCTTCCCTTCTTCTTCATCTTTCTACCGTCCTTCTTACTCTATGTCATTTTCCAGTTTAGCATGTGAAAATAAGAAAACCAAACATAATACGTCCCACTCTATATGAACACCAGTACATTTTGACCTCGTTTATCAACAGTAGAAATCGCTCTATTCATTAGATACATAAACCAAAAGCACTGCACAAGAAAATTTCCCCTTAGAAATATACATACTGGAGGAGGGCAAGATCAAAACATTGGTTAACTCGTATTCTCACATCAAAAAGCCAAATTTTTCATTTGTATAATTCTTTATTTAGAGTGTACAAATCGGCAATATTACTGATATTTTATAGTTTATCCTCTTTTCCTAACGACTAATATCATTAAAGTGGCTACAGTAAATACGAGAAATGAGAGAAATAGCTCTAGTAGATTAGCCCAGAGAGTTTTCATCATGATGACGAGCTATACTTGCAGTTATTCCAAGTCCTTGACCAATACCAATAAAAGCTAACATCGGAACACCTGTACCTAAAAGGATAAAAACTGCTAAAAGGATTTTACATTTTTGTTTCACCATTAAAAACACCTTTTTAACTATTAAGCTATTTCTTTACACTATATGCATAGATATTTATAGAAGATTGGGCAATATTGTAAGATGAAAAAATAGTAATCATCAATAACAGCGAGGAAGAGCTTCCTATTAAGATGAAATAATAGAAGAGGTGCTGTACAACCGACTAACACCCTTCTCTCCGCTCCATTACCTCTTCTTTTCCCTTTATACTAAAATTGAGGATGTTACAGTTAAAATGAAAATTATCACCACTATGATAATAATATTTATTAACGTAATGATGCATAAAGTAACAGCTAAATCTTGATTGAATTGACTAAGTGTCCTTATACTGCCATCTAAAATTGGAGACAGTCCGATTGGAAATAAAAACAAGTTAAAGATCACTATAACCGATGCTATGCTCATTTTAATGAATTTCTCATATCTTCCACCTAGAAATAATATGACCATGATAAATACGAAAATGACAACAGGGGAAATAATAGCAGCAGCCACTTTCCTCTTAACTTAATCTTTATATATGAGCGCTGTATTTGGCAGTATAGATACAATTATTAATTCATCTAATTTACGCGATTGTTTTTTGAATGTATGTAAGAGGAAGGAGTTCAAGGGAAATTTCAATAAAAACGGAAGTGGCTTTCAAGTAGGATAAGCTTTTCATGTCCTTTCTAAAAATACGTTAGAACCCTTATCCGGTATCGTAGAAATTCCGCCATTTACTGTTTAGAACAAAAAGTAATTGATATATCACCATAACAGTTTAAAATAGAACTTGTCTTCACAATTATAGAAAAGGATTGATTTTGGATGAAATACTTTGCAACTTATACGCTAGCAATCTTATCTTTACTATTTATTCTAATTGTAGATGAAGCAAATAAGGTTCACGCCCAGGAAGCAAAAACATTTATAAATAAGCAAGGGGTAATAATCGAAAAAGATGAACTAGAAAATTTAATCGAAATTGGCTATTCTGAAAAATATATAAAGAAAAGCCTAACAGAAGAAGAGTTCGAGGATATGAAAGGGTTTGAAGTAAAGAAAGAAATTGCTGACCTCTTAACTTCAAAAGGGTTTATGAATGAAAACGGAGTATTTATAACACCTGAAGAACTTGACAGACTAAGAGATTTTTTCAGTGACGAATACATACTTTATAAATTGACTGATGATATGCTACAAGAATCAAAAAGTTACAACCTTGGAGAAGAGATTACAAATATAGAATATATAAAAAACGATAAAGATTCTACTACCATAGAAATTCCAAAAAAACTTTATGATAAGGTCACTATTCCAACAGATTATAAAAAAATAACTACTAAAGTTTGGCAATTAAATAACAATTCCTTTAAAGTACATGTACAACTTGAATGGAATGAAATTCCCAAATATCGATTAGAAGATCGTATTTTGTTTAATGTTTATTCAGGAAGCAAATATGGGATTACTAATTATGTTATAGATGAGAGTTCTTTATATGGGTATCAATATGTGGAGGCTGAAAGCTCAAATTCCAAAACAAACGACCTGAGAAAATATCTGTACAATTATACAATGGATGACGATAAAGAACACTTTAACATAACAAGTGATGAAGTTATACTTTCTCAAAACTTAAAAGATGATTATTCTATTGATGGTAAACAAGATAAATATAAAGTCAAGTATTTATCCCATTCCTTAGAGGGTATTATAGTAAAAGGCCCCGACTTCAACACGAAAACTCTTGAAGTAACCGGTGGTTTTAATCATAAAATCAAGAGGTTTAATGATATTAAACTTAAGTTCGGTATAAGTGTTCGTGGTTTACAATTCTACTTCCGAGTTAATAGGCCTGAAGTATATGATCGTCCAATGAATACCTATCTTCAAATATTCCCGAAGTAATAATGTAGACGAACCGAGTTGAATGATTTTACTTGATTATAATATCTTTATATAGCCCTAACCATACTATAAGGTTTTTCCCCACATAGTAGACAGAAGCAAGAAAGCCCTATCATTTGTCTACTATGGAGGGGATTTTTAATAGCTGTTAATTTATACCTACAGGAAATAATAGGGGAAGGTAAGTCAACCGCATCATTGCTAGCATAGTACAAGCAATCCTCTTGATCAACCACTTAAAATCTATAATCGATGGACACACATATGCCAATGCTGAGTGGACTCGTTTAACTGTCCTAAAGGTGTGTCATCATGTCCTACAAAACGAACAAAATTATCTTACTATTATATTAATTCCAACTAGTCAAAGTTTATATCCAATAAAGATAACGATTAAATTTATTCGAAATAATGGTTGTGCCGGTGCCACCATCCAAGTACTCCGACCTCATAATTCCTGCTTTGCTTTCTTAAAGAATATGAGTTAGTTAGACGCACATTTATCCGCATAGTACAAGCTGTTTTAGCACTCCTTTCATATAATCTAGTAGCGCTATTTATGAAGGGAGGTTTACGATATGGTATTAAGAGTTGTACCTTCGGTTATGTATTCAACCGTGCAGGCTGCGATTGATGATTCGAGCTCAGGTGACAGTCTAAAGATTTTAGCTGGAACGTTTGATGGATTTGAGGTGACAGTTGGCAAGGATAATTTAAAAATTTTCGGCTGTGGGATTGGTCGAACAATAATTGCCGGTGCTTCTGCTCAAGGAAGTAATGACGGTGTGGTTGTAAATGCGAATCGTACTATATTACAAGGGTTTACTGTGCAGGGGTTTAGTAATATCGGAATTTTTGTACCATCTAATAACAATGTAATGAAACAAATTGAATCAACGTTAAACTCTGATGAGGGTATATTAATAATAGGAGAAAATAATTTAATATCAAACTGTAAAACTTCATTTAATAACAGTGGAATTGAAATTAATGATGAGAATAACTGTGTTATCAGTTGCGTAAGTACTCAAAACGATTTTTTTGGTTATTCATTCCAAGATGTTCAATGCAAACTATTATTCAGTTTAGCCAAGAATAATAGATCTATCGGGTTAGATTTAGATGATGATTTCAATACTATTTTTCAGAATAAATTTTTGGGAAATGGTTGTGGAATAAAAATTGATGATGAGAACAACAATGTCATAGGTAATATCGTTTGTAACAATATTGACAGTGGCATCTTATTGGATAATAATGCAGATTTCAACGTTGTTGACTCTAATATTGTTAAAAATAACGGAAATGATGTTAGTGGCGGTTCAGGTATCTTTGTAGATTCTTCAACTGAAAACAATCCCGTTCGCTTTAATAAACTAAGAAATAATACACCTTTCGACATCGAAATAGAAGGCCTTGTTACGGACAACATATACAACGGCAACAAATGCGAAAATAGTAATTTTCCCGGAATCTGTACCTAAACAAGCATGGGCACACTTCCAATTCATCCTATCTCTTTTCATCGCTTTTTCAAGAAGATGCTTTTTTGAACTTTAAAGAATGGAGTTCAATAACACTGAGTGCACGTCTGTTCTGCCATTCCCTTACTGCCAATGCTTCTTTCTTCTCTAAATTGCTCTGTAAATAAGAAGAAGCCCTCTGATGTGAGCGAGGGTTAATCGTATGTGCTCCTATTAAAAAAGCTTCCAGCATTGTTGCCGAATTCTCCTATAAAACTCACTTTCTTTTATATAGAAGGTGGTTTTTTTTATGCATCCACCTGCCCATCACTTGGTAACTTACAAATTGAATTTGCATACGAAACCACCTCATTTGTTCACTACGGTAGCAATTCGACATAATTGAGCACACATTGCAAATGTTTAACTTTTCAAAATAGTAAAACTCTAACTTCTTACACTTGCCAAGCCATAACCCTAATTCGCTAGACTTTGAATCAATGTAGTGAGATTGGCCAAAGTTGGTTCAACTTACCGCTTCCCGTTATAACCGATGCACACACCAAAGATATTTTGACGAACACAACAAAAAAGTGCTATGCCTACGATATGCCATCGATTGATTATCGGACCATAAACGTCTCCATAGCGCATTTCTTTGATTTAGACGTACTAGGTCAACCGAATATAACGGTCGAAATTATTTGAGATAACGATAAAAATAGATTAGAAGCATTCCATTATTTCGGGAATACTGTTGTCACCGCAAAACACTCCGACCGATAATTGCCGCCTTACAAGCGCATATAAAGCGCGTCAAGGTCAAAAGTTAGACGCACATTTATTCCCATAGTACAAGCCGTTTTAACGCTCCTTTCATATAATCTAGTAGCGCTATTTATGAAGGGAGGTTTACGATATGGTATTAAGAGTTGTACCTTCGGTTATGTATTCAACCGTGCAGGCTGCAATTGATGATTCAAGTTCTGGTGATAGCATTAAGATTCTCGCTGGAAAGTTCGATGGGTTTGCAGTGACGGCTGGTAAGGATAATTTAAAAATTTTCGGTTGTGGGGTAGGTCGGACGATTATTGAGGGTGCTCCAGCGCAAGGAGGTGACGACGGCGTTGTGGTAAGTGCGGATCAAACCAGCTTACAAGGATTTACGGTGCAAGGTTTCCAGATGACGGAGTTCGTGTCGTTTCTAATTCCAATGTTTTAAAGAAAATTGAGTCAAAACTTAATATAGGTATTTCATCTACCGGCATATTGGTAATTGGAAACAACAATTTCATTACAGAATGTTCCACCTTGATGAATCAACTTAATGGAATTGATATCTCTCTTGGGCAAAACAACTGTATATTAAAATGTGAATGTAATAAAAATAACAATTATGGTTATTCAATCATTGGAACGAATACTAATAATAAACTTCTATTAAATACAGCTAGCGAAAATTCAAATGATGGTTTCTTTATTAATAGTTCACCTAATACAATTTTCCAAAACATATCAAATCAAAATAAAACCAGAGGTATTCTAGTTGGGGCTGTTGCCGATGATAATAATATTGTTAAGAATTTAATTTGCAATAACAGTAGCAGTGGAATTGAAATTGTAAATGGATCTTTTAGAAACGCCATCGACTCTAACACGGTACGAAACAACGGTACAGATATGACAGACGCAGGTATCCTCGTTAATTCAGGCGTAGCTAACAACACCATCCGTTTTAACAGAGCGAGAAATAACGTCATTTTTGATATCGAAGCAATACCACCTGCTAATTTTGCTAACACTTTCGACGGCAACAAATGTGGAAATAGTGACCCGCCTGGACTGTGTATCTAAACGAACACTAGGCGTGTCAACTTGACGCGCCTATTCGTTTTTTATCGCTCATCGTATTCTATCTTTAATCCCGCCTACCTATGCCTGCACCTTTTCTCGGCTTTTCTTGCTATAGCGAAAGAACAAACTCCTACGAAGACGCTTGAAACAAACGAAGCGGATATTTGGCAATCACCAACACATGAGGCACCAAACTATCATGAATGCCAATTTTATAAATATTGATATAAAAAATACCCTTTTCATAGCTTTTTTATACGAAACTCTGAGCACACATCGGTTCTGCCATTCCTTTACCACCATGCTTCATTTTTCGCGAAATTGTTTGGTAAATAAGAAAAAGCCCACTCATGTGAGCGAGGGCGCAAATCGTGTGTACTCCTATTATCAAAGCTTCTGGCATTGTTTATTGCTTTCGTTAGTTCTCAGAAAAACACAAAAAATAGTTTGATATGTGTTATTTACTCCTTTCTTTTAAGTGAAGAATTAATAAAAATATAGAAATAATAACCATCACATAAATTGGTAGGAGTGAAAACTCATACACAGCTTTACTGGAGTTTTGAATAAATTTAGTATCTATATTAATACTCAGCCAGTTAAAAGAAACAGGGTTCTTTGCTCTAATTGACATCTCTACAAGATCAAGCGTTTTTTCTGTTATGCAGTATATTAAATATATTAAGCTTACAATCAACAAAAAATATGACACAAGAATCTTTTTTCATAATTCCACCTCATTTGGTTTTTATTAACATTTATATAAATTAGATATAATTATATAATATCCCTTCTCTCTAATAAGTCGACCTAATTTTGGTCAATTCTTCCTACGGTGATTAAAAATTTAGCGAATTTGAATAATCCATCGAAAATTGTAAGAAGTCAAAGTTCTATCTATTTTGCAAAGTTAAATATGTTCAATACTGTTAAGAAACGCAAAAGACCTTGACAAAATGTTGCGCTACATCAAAATGTAACTTGATGAACGTTAGGATTTAATGGAAACGTTCATAGTTTCGTACGTAGATAAATTGCCAACTTAATACAAGCGCAGTATATAATCGTTTGCAAAGACGAACTTGTCACATTAATACTCCATGAACAATTATAATAAAGGCCATTATATATAAGGGGCTTTCCAAATTATAATTTTCTAATTTATCCTTACACCCTCCGTATTCAATAAGGAAGGGTAATTATTTACTACAGTTTCCTGATCATTATTAGTTGGAATTTTAGTAGTCTCCATAATTAAATCTCTATTTGGAAGTTTAATAGTAATGACTCTTTCAGAATTAATCCATTTATTTAAGTCTTCATTTTTTACACTAATTTCGCCAACTAAAGACTTAACGTCTCCACTATTCTTCCCATAAAAAACGGCGTAGGTCTCTTTATTTGTATTTACATTTTCAACACTGACCCATAGTCCACTATCCCTTTTCCTACTTGATGACTTTGTAATTTTATATCTTCCATTTTCCCCTTGTTTCATCACAACAATTCCTTCTGCACCACTTTGAAATGAAATAGAGACTATTGTAGTATTGCTTGATCCTAATTTATGAATTTCATTGACTTCCAAGCTTCTACCGCCCAACCATTTAGATATTTGACTCTTTAGATTGTTAGAAGCTATATCAACGGTATATTCTGTATTAATTTTTATATAATATCCAACTCCCCCAATTAAAACAATGCTTATTATAATTCCTATCAAAAGTTTGATCCTTCTTTTTTTCACACCCTATCTCCCCTTGTATGTATTTTTATGAATTCCACATTTCCTAAATGTTACCTATATCTAAATTATATCATGGTCTATGGGGAAAAATTTCAGGAAAATGGAAAGGGAAAAGCTTCAGTTATCAGTGACATACTCTATGTCTCAATAGAGTCTAATCATTTTTTTGTCTTGTCTAGACCCTCTTATCATTGTTAATATATAGATTTCTATTTGCATTGCTTCTAAACGTTATAAATCTGCACTTTGGAGACTTGCCCCTGAATAGGGCAAAAAATTAAGTGTAAAATAAAATTTAAACACTCATACTAGTAACACCCCCATGATAAAAAACCCTTTCATGCCGTATAACATCCTTTCTCCTTGGAGATTGGGCGTTTTTTTTCTTCTCAGAAACTATTCAACAAAACTAGTTTTCACATCTCTGATTCGTAAATCTGTTTACTTTGTGCGGTTGTGAGTACATTGTATACTCAGCAGGTTACGCATATCTACGCTGTAAGTCATGACGTCCTTTTGCTTACCTTCCCCACCTTATATGCCTCTTATTTGTTGGAGATTTATGAATCGATGGGTTTCAACTGGGGCTCGTGCTTGTCAGTGGTACCTTGCGTTTTCATACATCCCTTTTTATTTTTCTATTTACACTATTAAGTTTTAATACTATAATTTACTTTATTGGAAAATAATAAATATAATAGGAGTGTATACCAATGAAACGATTTAAAAAACTATTTTTAATTATTCCTTTATTAGTAGTTGGGTTATTTACAGTATCATCAAATAAAGTGAGTGCTACTTGGCATTATGGTGGTAGTTATGGCCCTTGTGAAGTAGAATTTTGGGTTGATGCATACAACTACTATCAGCCTGGCGCTCAAACTGTTGATGTTTTTTTAAAACAAGTTGGAACAATGTCATGTAAAGATATAGGTTTCCAATATGCTATTGAAAAACAGGATCCATTAACCACCGAGTGGAAACCAACTTGGGCTCGTCTTGATTATTTAAATGGAGAATTTTCTTACCAATCACCAACAAGAGGAATAAACATCGATGAACATTTTAGTGGACCTGGTAAGTATAGAATGGAAGCTGGTTTATATTTAGGCTCTGAACGGGTGGGAACAGCATATTCTGGCGAATTCCAAATCCATTATTAACTATCCTCTAAAACTCACTTTCTTTTATATAGAAGGTGGTTTTTTTCTACCACCTGCCCATCGCAATGTAGTAAGTAATAGCTTGCCACCTGGAATTTGTCCCTGAATAGGACACTAGACGTGTCACCACGACCGCACATTCGGCGAAAATCTTGAAGCGCAACAAAGATAGCTTTGCACATATCAAGGGTGGTAACACTTCTCTTAAAAATAAGTATGAAGGAATTGAAATAAATGCGGTATCTATTAACATAAATTTCATTGCAAACACAGTTTGTAACAACGGCTCTGATGTTATTAACGCAGGCGATTCAGACGTAGTCAACAACACCATCCACTTACAAATTGAGAAATAACGAAGTTTGATATCGATGCTGAACCACCAAACAATACTTTCGACAGCAACAAATAAGGTAATAGTGACCCTCCTGGACTGTGTACCTATACGAACAATATACGTGTCCACTCGACACTCCTAATTTACCTACACTATTGGCATTCATCACCATCAGGCATTGACCGTAGATATAGGGTTTGGACGCACGCCTTTCGTTTTAAAGAAATACAAAAAGCCAATCGGATTGTTATCCGATTGGTGTAAACGTTATTCAACCAATAGATAGAACAGCATTTAATTGTTCAACATGAAATTCTAACATGCGTAAACCCTCAGTTGTAGGGCTACCTTTAACCCCGAATTGCAACATCATTCATCCATTTATACTTAGTTTCATCATAATAATTATCTCCATAATTAAAAATATAACTAAAAATAATTCGATATCCTCATGTTAATAGGTTTTGTTATTTATAGAAAAATCTACATAAGTTTCAGGCATCAGTCCAATGTTCTTTTTAGCAACAATATTTAATCTATGTTCCCCCTCTTCTGCTGCTATATTGAGCGAATACTTCTCCTCTTCTTCAACAATGGTTAAATTTAAGTTTTTATCGTATGCATATTCTAATATATTTTATTTTACTATCAAAATCTTATTTTGGTTCATATTTTAAAATAATAGTGTTGACAATTAGCTTCGTGACCATTACACACTGAGTTCAAAAAAATTGAGTGAGTAACGGAAGCGGATGAATCTTATAACGAATAATACAAACGATGATAACAAATAGCTCTCCCTCTGAACTACATACGACTATTCCCCTTCACCGAATACACAAACCCCACAAACAATTGCACTTGAAACAATCGAATTAGATATTCGACGTCGATTCCATAACGTCTTCTCTTCAATTTACCAACACTTCTCTAATCTCTAAAATCACTTCTTTTTTTTGATAATGACAAAGGAGATAATAAACGTAAAAAGAGGAATTAGAGTAATGATTACGATGATTGTGATTATCGTTACAATATTTACTATACTGGAGAGTCCCATATCAATTTGTACGAGTGCTCGAATACCAGCATCTAATAACGTTGACATTCCGATTGGGAATAAAAGCAAAGTGAATAATGCTATTGATGCAGCTAAACAACAAGCATCAAATTTTAATCGCCTTGAAAACACAAGAGCAATAAGAAAGACTAATACAACAATGAGTACAAGAACAATATCAGCAATTATTATTGTAGCAGCAAGTAAAGGTGGGCTAGTTTGAAGTAGGACTTCAACACTAAAAACACTTTCAGCAATTTTACCAATTCCAATTGGAAATAATATTAGCACCAGAATTGCTAAAGCTGAGGCAAAACAGCAAAATATAAAGTTTCTCACACACAATCCCTTCTTTCGTTAAGAGTATAGAACTTTTAATAATTTATATGATTGTGCGTTTAGCAAAATGAGGGTTTATGAACGAAGAAGTATTCTATTTATACGTACTCAGCCAACCGAATATAACTATCTAACTTATTCAAGATAACGATAAAAATAGATACGAAGAGTTCCATTATTTCTAGCATACTGTTGTCACCGTAAAGCATTCTGATCTGATGATTGCTGCATTATTAGCGTATAAAAAACGAGTCAATAATAGTAGATAAACACACAATTATCCGCATAGTACAAGCAGTCATTGCGCTCCTTTCATATAATTCTAGTAACGCTGATGATGAAGGGAGGTAATGAGTATGGTATTACGAATTGTACCAACGGATTTCCTAATGGTACAGGATGCGATTGATGTGTCAATACCGGGGGATAGTATACAGATTCTCGCTGGAAAGTTCGATGGTTTTAGGGTAGACGTGGAAAACTTAAAAATCTTCGGTTGTGGAATAGGTCGGACGATTATTGCGGGAGCTCCAGCGCAGGGAACCAGTGACGGTGTCTTTGTGAGTGCAGAACGAACAACATTACAAGGGTTTACAGTGCAGGGGTTTATAGGTAATGGAATTTTCATTTCTTCATCTTCTAGCGTACTTAAAGAAGTTGAAGTTAAGTTTAATACTTTAATGGGTATTTTGGGCGTTGGAAATTCTAATCTAATCATTAACTGTATTGCTTCAAACAATACATCAGTTAATGGTTCAGGAATTGAGATATTCGCTTTTACTTCTTCTTACGTTATTAACTGCATTAGTACTCAAAATTTAGGGGATGGCTATTTTCTTCGATTTGGTAAATTAATTAACAGTAGTGCAAATGAAAATAATAATGGTATTAGCGTTGATACTAGATCTACAATTTTAGCTAATGAGACTCTTAAAAATAACGGGTCAGGAATAACTATAGCCTCTGATTTAAATAATATAATTGATAATAAGGTGTGTAATAATGAAGAAAGTGGAATTGAATTAACTGTGTTTAGTGACGAGAACGCCATCGACTCTAACATCGCTCGAAACAACGGTACTGATATCACTGACGCAGGTATTCTCGTCGATCCAGGCTCAGCCGACAACACTATCCGTTTCAACAAAGCGCGAAATAACGTCGAATTTGACATCGAAGCTATCCCGCCTGCTGATACAGATAACACCTTTGACGGCAACAAATGCGAAAATAGTGACCCACCTGGATTGTGTACCTAAACAATCACTAGGCGTATCAACTCGAAACGCCCACTTGTTTCTAACTCACCGTATTCTCTATTCCGACAAGCAACTGCATCATTAACGGCATAAGCTGCACAAGAATATACCCAATCGAGGCGTTTTGTATTAGCGAAATGCCTTTTTCTTTTTGATTTATCATGAACATTAACGCTCTACCCGTCAGCATCACTAACGCAATCGGTAGGTCCTTGTGTATAAGAATGTTGATTATTATTAATTCGTTATTGTTATTTTCTCGTTAGTGAAGATTGATTAAATCCAATTGAAGGGAATTGGTTTAATCAATAACGCATTTCCCTACGTTCATACAACAAAATGTACATTTTCTTCGTTTGTCCATACCACGAAATTTTCTTCGTTCTCATCACACCCTCGCTTTGCCCATTCATATAGGCATGAACGTACATATACAACGCTAAGCAATCACGTGCCGTTTGGCGGCCGTCATACTTCGCCTTTGTCTGGCAGTAACCCCCTTTAGTTAGAGTAAGGTACAGGCGAATACTTTCCTTTAAGCTCTGTTTCTTTCTGACGAATAAACTCTTGCTCATTGTCCGTTAAATTCTGCATATACAATCGTTTCCGTCTGTTTACAAATAAAAATAAAAGCGCTATGCCAACGTTATGTCACCGAGTGTTCATCGGATCATAAATATTGTCATAGCGCTTTAATTTGTCTAGGACGTCACAGGAGAGATTCGAACTCCCGACCCGTCAAAGCTCGCATGTGTTAAACCGTTGGTAATACGCAAGTTGAATCGGTCATTGAGGCGGTCAACTGACCATTTTAGGAAAATCTACTATTTTATATAAAGTTAGTCAAGGAAACAGGAATTGTTCGAAATATATCGAAAAGGAGGTCGATCATGAACGAAGAAGTATTCTATTTATACGTACCAGGTCAACCAAATATAACTATCGAAATAATTCGAGATAACGATAAAAATAGATAAGAAGCATTTAACTATTGTGAGCGTTCTGTTGTCAGCGCCAAGCACTGCTATCCAATGATTGCTGCGTTTTTAGCGTATAAAAAACGAGTCAATAATAGTAGATAAACACACAATTATCCGCATAGTACAAGCAGTCATTGCGCTCCTTTCATATAATTCTAGTAACGCTGATGATGAAGGGAGGTATACGATATGGTATTACGACTTGTACCAACGGATTTTCTAACGGTACAGGCGGCGATTGATGCTTCAAGCCCGGGGGATAGTATACATATCCTCGCTGGAAAGTTCGATGGGTTTGAGGTAGACGTGGAAAACTTAAAAATTTTCGGTTGTGGAATTGGTCGGACGATTATTGAAGGAAACCCAGGATTTGCGGATAACGGAATATTAGTGAATGCTGATCGAACAACATTGCAAAGGTTTACCGTGCAAGGGTTTGAAGAAGATGGAATTATAGTGAATTCCTCTCACAATGTGGTGAAAGAAATTGAAATGATATTCAATGGTAATGACGGTATAAGCACAACTGCTATTGGTAATAATAATCTAATTGTTGATTGTGTCTCTTCATTTAATAGCACTGGTTTCGATTGGGAAGGAATGCATAATTGTGTTATTCATTGTGAAAGTTCGAGTAATAGTTTTACAGGATTTCCAATTTTTAGTGATAATAACGTATTAATTAAAAATATTATTAATAATAATGACATTGGATTTGGCATAAGCTCAACTTTTAACACCTTACTCAACAACCAAATTAAAAAAAATGGTAACTTGGGGATTTTTATAACTAGTAACAATATGACTATAGACAATTCAATATGTGACAATGAAGGTAGTGGAGTTTTTGTAATTAACTTCGAAAACGTCGTCGACTCCAATATCGTACGAAACAACGGTACAGATATGACGGACGCAGGAATTCTCGTTGATTCAGGAGCAACCGACAACACTATCCGTTTCAATAAAGCGAGAAATAATGTCGAATTTGACATCGAAGCTGAACCAGGCGCAGAACCACCAAACAACACCTTCGACGGAAACAAATGCGGAAATAGCTCGCCGCCTGGGCTATGTACCTAAACGAGTTAAAGGCGTGTCATCACGACACGCTCTACTTGTTTCTAACTCACCGTATTCCCTATTCCGACAAGCAACTGTATCATCAACTGCATAAGTTGAACAAGTATATACCCAATCGAGGCGTTTTGTATAAGCGAAATGCCTTTTTCTTTTTGGTTAATCATAAACATGAACGCTCCGCCCGTCAGCCTCACCAACGCAATCGGATAACTCAACGCCTGTATCATCTCGACTAACGGCATAAAGGCCTCAACTATTTTCTCTTTTACCTGCCCTTTCACGTAATCGACCGGCACTTGAGTAGGCATGCGTAGTATATAAAGTAATTGTCAAACTCGCCGCCGCTGTGCCAGTCGCTACGGTTGTCACAGACGACCTGACTTTTCTGCCAATCGCACGACGATTAGCTCTTTGACGGAAAGCCCTTTGACAACTTTCACACGCGTTTCATCGCCCTCAAACGCCCGTCTATCCCTCCGTAAATAGTTGATGTACTCACGAATCTGTTCCGCTGTTAATTCACGAATATAGAACATTTCATTACCAATGAACTGCTTTAAATAGCGAATATGAACACGATAGTCATTCACTGTTTGCGGTCGAACCCCTTCCGCTTCTTTTGCTGCAATAAAAATATCTAGCGCTTCATCAATCGTAACTTCTTCGAGCTGAAACAGACCGTCGGACACGGCCAGTCCGTAGGTCTTTTAGGTAGGCCGTTGCCCACTTTCGCCAATAAATCGCTTTGTCATTTCGAAAATCCTCCTCGCAGGTCGCTCGTTTTGACCGATGTACACACCAACGAGATTCCGACGGACACAATAAAAAAGCGCTATGCCAACGTTATGCCACCGATTGATTCATCGGGCCATAAACGTCGTCATAGCGCTTCTAACCGTTTTGGACGCCCCAGGAGAGATTCGAACTCCCGACCCGTCAAAGCTCGCATGTGTTAAACCGTTGGTAATACGCAAGTTGAATCGGTCATTGAGGCGGTCAACTGACCGTTTTAGGAAATTCTACTATTTTATATAAAGTTAGTCAAGGAAACAGGAATTGTTCGAAATATATCGAAAAGGAGGTCGATCATGAACGAAGAAGTACTCTATTTATACGTACCAGGCCAACCGAATATAACTATCGAAATTATTCGAGATAACGATAAAAATAGATACGAAGCGTTCCATTATTTCGGCTGTTCTGTTGTCACCGCAAAACACTCTGATCCGATGATTGCTGCGTTATTAGCGTATAAAAAGCAATTAAGTATGAGTAGTTAAACGTACAATTTCCCGCATAGTAACAGCCGTTATAGTACTCCTTTCATATACTCTAGTAACGCTGATTATGAAGGGAGGTTTACGAGATATGGTATTACGTATTGTACCAACGGACGAACCAACGGTACAGGATGCGATTGATGCGTCGAGTCCGGGCGATAGCATTAAAATTTTAGCTGGGACGTTTGACGGGTTTGAGGTAGACGTGGAAAACTTGAAAATCTTCGGCTGTGGAATAGATCGGACGATAATTGCGGGTGCTCCTGCGCAGGGAAGTAATGACGGCGTAGTGGTAAGTGCTAACCGAACAACTTTGCAGGGATTTACGGTGCAAGGTTTTGCAGATGACGGTACTTTTATATCATCTAATACTAACTTGATAAAAGAGATCGAGACAAAGTTAAACAGTGGCGACGGTATTTTTAATGTTGGAGAAAATAATTTATTCATAAAATGTAAAACATCACTAAATAGCGATGGATTTGATTCTAATGGAACAAATAACTGCATTATTAACTGTGAAAGTTCTCAAAACTCTAATGATGGTTATTCAATATCGGATGAACGAAGTAAATTATTATTTAATTTAGCTAAGAACAATACCAGTGACGGGTTAGACTTAGATGAACCTTTCACGACCATTTTACAGAATAAATTTTTGGGGAATAACTGTGGAATCCAAATTGATGACGATAATCACAATATTATTGGTAATAGTGTATGTGACAACTTTGAAAGCGGTATTTTATTGGATAATAATGCAGATTTTAATGCTGTTGACTCTAATATTGTTAAAAATAACGGAAATGATGTTACTGGCGGTTCAGGTATCTTTGTTGATTCTTCAGCTGAAGACAACACCATTCGCTTTAACAAAGCGAGAAATAACTTCGAATTTGACATCGAAGCCATTCCGCCTGCTGATACTGCTAATACATTCGACGGAAACCAGTGCGGCAATAGTGACCCGCCTGGACTGTGTACCTAAACGCTTGACGCGCCCTTCACCCTATTCGCACCTTTATTCCGCCACTACTCACCTGCACCTTCTTCGGCTGTTCCCGCTGCAACGAATTCACAAACTCCGTAAATGATTGCGCTTGAAACAATCGAAACAGATATACTATTCAATCCGATGTTCACCGCCTTATTAGCGTATAAAAAACGAATCAACATCAATAGTTAAACGTACAATTATCCGCATAGTACAAGCCGTTAAAGCGCTCCTTTCATATACTCTAGTAACGCTTATTATGAAGGGAGGTAAAAGATATGGCATTACGAATTGTACCTACCGATTTCTTAACGGTACAGGATGCGATTGTTGCATCAAGTCCGGGCGATAGTATAAAGATTTTAGCTGGGACATTCGATGGGTTTGAGGTAGACGTGGAAAACTTGAAAATATTCGGTTGCGGGATAGGTCGGACGATTATTGCGGGTGCTCCTGCGCAGGGAACCAGTGACGGTGTGGTAGTGAGTGCTGATCGAACAATATTGCAAGGGTTTACCGTGCAAGGATTTCAAGCTAGTGGTGTTGAGGTGAATTCGAATAATAACATACTAAAATCTATCGAATCTACAGCCTCAAATAATGGATTTACAAACAACGGAGAAAATAATTTAATTATTAAGTGTGTAGCTTCGATTAACGGCGGACATGGATTTGAGTTCCTTGATAGCGGACGGATGAGTTGTTTAATTCGTAACGAAAGTAGTCAAAACTTTTTAAGAGGTTTTTCGGTTAATGGAAGAATCAACTTTTTCATTCATAACATTGCTAAAGATAATGTGAATGCTGGATTTTTCTTGTTTGGAACTTTGAATAGCGTATGGAGTAATACATCTATTAGAAACCAGTTCGGAGTACAAATTGAATTTAATTCAACCAGTAATCAAGTTATCAAGAATAATGTGTGTAACAATGTCAATAGTGGGATAATTGTCCAGACCTTTGTTGGGCCTGGTTTAAATGTAATTGATTCAAATATTGTTCGTAACAATGGAACAGATGATACTGATGCAGGTATCCTAATTCCTACTGGAAGAACTGGCAACACCATCCGCTTCAACAAAGCGAGAAATAACTTCGAATTTGACATCGAAGCAGGACCAGGTGCAGAACCACCCAACAACACCTTCGATGGCAACAAATGCGGTAATAGTGACCCGCCTGGCTTGTGTACCTAAACGAGTCAACTCGACGCGTCCTTATGTTTCTAACCCACTGTATTCCCTATTCCGACAAGCAACTGCATCATCAACGGCATGAGTTGAACGAGAATATAACCGATCGAGGCGTTTTGTATGAGCGAAATGCCTTTTTCTTTTTGATTTATCATAAACATGAGCGCTCCACCCGTCAGCATAACCAACGCAATCGGATAACTCAACGCCTGTATCATCTCGACTAACGGCATAAAGGCCTCGACTATTTTCTCTTTCGCTTGGCCCTTGACATAATCGGCCGGTCCTTGCGCATAGGCGTGCGTAGTGAAAAGCGTATTCGTCAAACTTGCCGCCGCAGTGCCGGTCGCTACTGTTGCCACAGACGACCTGACTCTTTTGCTAACCGCGCGTCTGCTAGATTGCTTGCTATGTCGCCCGCTAAGAAAGTCCGATATACTACCTACCGTTTGCACTTTCGGTTGAAAAAACATTTTCATCGCTCCTTTATTTGAAGTCATTAATCGTATATATTTTCACCGACATTCCCTCGCATAACTTCGCCAGTTGCTTTCGTCGATACTCTGTCGTCGTCACCCATATGAGATTAAATCGATTTTTCCTCATTAGCGCCCGATACGTTTCTACTTTCGATTTGTTAATCGTCATCTTTTGCGAATAGTCGATTTCAATCGCTGTATATAGGTCGCCGCGTTGAAACACCGCATCTGCTACGATGGACCCCACGCCTTTCATACCGAATTTCACTTCGTTTTTCCAGGTGGCCGGTTGCCCCAAGGCAATGAAGGCTTCGTTTCGCATTAAATAATGGTGAATTTGTATCGTTTTTTTACAAACCTTCTGCGCTTGCACTCGATCGCGTCCCTCTTTATTCAGATAATAAACCTTTTCTCCTTCACGAGTGTACGACAGATATTCCGTCATGCTTTTCAATACAATCCGCGCATTCCTGTCGCTGCCTAACCGGTGTAAACGCTGAATCTGCGATCGACTAAGATAATTCAGTTTCTTCAACGATAAGAGTATCGCTTCCTCCCTTTGTTGGCGTTTTATAACTCGAGTGTTCATAGTCGGCCTCCTTTCGTGATTTGATTACGATATTTGGCCCGATTACTTTTTCGATTGTCTTTCGCTCAATGTATGGCGTTTGAACAATGTGATTCGATACTCGGCGAAAGATTGCTCGCCCTTGAATTTCCGGCAATTCCTCGGCTCCTCCTTCGTCGAGCACTGCGCGACTCTGTACGTTTGTTTCCAATCGGAAGCAAACCCTAGCACCAATGTTCGCACGCACTTGACTCGGCAATGTTTCATTCGTTGGGTACTGTGTCGAGTAAATCAGTCGATACCCTGCCGCTCTGCCTCGCCGTGCTATGTCTGTTGTAATCGCCATGCATTGCTTATCGTCCGCTATGTCGGCAGCTTCGTCGATAAAAACAAAGTAACGTTCCTTCTGTCCCGCTTCGGCTATGTCCTTATAGCCTTGCGCGAATAAATCGTCGAGCTTGGCGCTCATGTCAGCTTGAATGTTATCGAGAATTATCCTTGCTTCGTCAGGATTTCGCCCAAACGTTTCAACTTGTCGCATGTTTTTAAAACGACCGAGTTCGAGCCCGCCTTTAAGGTCGATAAGGTGAAAGCGAGCGTTGTCCGACTGGCTATGCGTTAGTACCGTAATGAGCATTTTTATGAATTCGGATTTTCCGAAGCCTGTTGCGCCGGCCACAATCATGTGAGGTCGCTGCTCAAAGTCGTGTATTAACGCGCCCTTTCGACTCATGCCAACGGGTACCTTCCAACCGCTAAACTTATCGAGATTCACTTCATCTAATACATATTTCTTTGTTAGTTCGGTTTCATAAACGAAAATCTTTAAAGCCCCGTCGTATTCCATTTCGATAGACTTTCGTTGTTTCGTTTTCTTTTCGATTATATCCCGTATTTGTTGCAGTACGTTTCGTTTCCAATCGATTTCTTTTATGTCGCTTAACGAAAAATCGAATACCGTTTTCTTGGCGTTTAGTCCGTCTTGAAAGTGGTCGAGCTTCAATTTGAAATCCTTAAACGACAAGCCTTGCGGAATCTGATACACATATTCGGTGTAGCCAGCGTGCTTGCTTTTGCGGAGAATGCGAATCGCTTTTCCATCTTTCGAGACAAGCCCGCAATTTTTCGCTATGTTTTCGATTTTCGAATGATCGTTTCCGCCTCCACCCTGCTGATGATAAAACGTTGTGCCTAGTATACCGCCCATAACCACGGTTGAAGCAATTTCGAAAATCATGCTCTCACCTCCGTTAAATATGAAAGAAATCCACTGTATTCTAAAGGAATAGTCCCTCTTAAACGGAAAAGAAAAATCCGTATTGAACGCTGACATTATTACGTTTTTAATTTCCGTTTAAATTTCCGCCACGGAAAAACAATCGGAAAGCTAAACGGAAATGTATTCGGCAATTCAAACGGAAATTTTGCTGTTTGGTAAAGCGTACGCTCGTAGGTTTGTCCGATATTCCACTTTTTTTCCCTAGGTTTAAATTCGGGAAACATAGACGAGACTAGGTAAAAACGAAAAGGATGGAATGTTATGTTTGGACTTGGTAAGAAGAGAAGTACATTCGGTCGGTGGTTAGATAAAAAGGGGCTTACGCAAGACGAGGTTGCAAAATGTTCGAAGGTCGGAAGAACAACCATCTCTAATATGTGTAATGATGAAGATTATAGTCCTCGAATTGCAACGTGGGTTAAAGTTCAAAGGGCATTAGAAAGAAAAGGCTACACTGTTGATAGGAATGATTTTTTCAATATGTAAGTGGAACACGGTAAAGGCTTTTTCTCGGAGTTTTTCGGCAAATATAAAAGGCCCCCGCTAGTGAGCGAGGGCTATTGGTATGTACTCCTATTAAAAAAATTTACGACGCTGTTTATTTCTTTCTCGAATATAATTCATATCGGAAAGAACTCCCCCACCGCTTTCACCTTCCGTTAATTTTTCGTATATTTTAGCTATTAATACAGCACCTAAACCTATAGGAAAGCTTGCAACAACTATACTGATCGCATATATACCCTTGTATTCGAGATATTCGATATTCAAAACGTAAAGAGCCGTAATAACCGCACAAACTACAGTTAGATAGCCCGAAAACTTTAACGTAGTGGGCATTGTAAATCGATCCCTTTTTCGTTTAATTTTACCTTATCTAATTGTATATACGCAATAATTCGTTGGAAGATTCGTAATTTTTTGTTTAAATTAAACCGAAAGATGATAACTACTTTCGGTTTGAAGGTAACAATACAAATATAACCAAAGGTGCTACTATTATTCAATTTTCCCTTTACATTATTAAACTTCTATACTATAATTTCTCATTGCTAGTGAATTTTTACATAATAGGAGTGAATTTAAGTGAAACAATTAAAGAAATTATTTCTATCTATTCCTTTTTTAGTAATGGGATTATTTTTTATCTCCACAAATGAAGTTAGTGCTGGAACTGGACCTGAAGGTGATTGTGGAGCAAAAGTGTGGACAGATTACACTAACTATTACATGCCTGGTGCAAAAACTGTTGACTTTTATGTCTCAAAGCCGTCTTCATCATGCGATGGTTCTGTATATTATGATGTTCGTATAGAAAAAAAGTATAGTTTCGGTTGGCAATTTACAACTTTAAACGTGCCTTTAAATGGTGAGTTTGCATTTCGCACACCAACCAAACAAATTGACATAGACAAATACTTTGGATCATCGGGGACGTATAGAATAAATATATTAATGCACAATGGACAACAGATAGCAGACGGAGAAGTAGAGTCACACGATATTTATATTCATTATTAGGATTTAATGAAAATTAACCGGGTTCTTATTTAGGAACCCGGTTAATTTTATTCACACTATTAAACTTTTATACTATACTTTATCTTTGCGCAAAATTAATCTAATCGGAGTGAAAAACAATGAAACAATTAAAGAAATGATTTTTAATTTTTCCATTATTAGTAATTTGTCTGTTTTTAGTATCAACTACTGAAGCTAGTGCTGCATGGCATTCAGGATCTAATGGACCTTGTCAAGTAGATGTATAGGCTGATGCATACAATTATTATCAACCAGGAGCGAAAACCGTTGATGTTTATGCTAAAAAACCTTCTACTTCATGTGGAGGTACAATTCCATATAACATTCGTGTCGAAAAATATCAATCCGGAAAATGGGTAGACAAAGGAACTGTTCACTGGGGGAGTTCGCCTTTCGTTCTCCAACGATACAAATAAATATTGATAAGCACTTCGGATCTTCAGGAACATATCGTCTTGCATATGTTTTAGAAAAAGATTTCGTAGTAAATCATGGAACTGCATACTCTGGTAATATTTACATCCATTACTAATAAATAATGAAAAATACCCCCTATTTCTTTACTATAAAAAGGGGGTATTTTTTGATGTTTAATCGTAGGAGTAATATTATTTTGATTATTTCATCATTAAATTATTCTACACGGATATATTTTTCGCTTGCTGTAATATAATACGTTTTTCCTTTTGAGTTTTTAACTTCGAACATATTAGCCCCTTCTACCTTCAGCTTTCTCAAGATTTTTGGAAATCCGTATTGATATTTTAGCACGCCAGCTCGGTATTTTTTGTTAAACGTCGCCTTCGAGTAAAAATTTAATCCATCCGATCCTTTGTAGATACTCTCAGCACGTTTTCCTACATAGTCAGGTTTAGGCTTTTTGGACTTCTTTTTTAACTCGTAACACTCTACGATTCCTTTTGCGATAGCCTCTCCGGTTGCTTTAAGATAAGAATCATCACGTAATTTTTTAATATCATTTTTAGAATCCATGAAGAATGATTCTGTTAGAACAGCCGCGCATTTTGTCTCTCGGAGTACATGAAAATTTGCTTCTTTTCTACCTCGGTCTTTATTTTTCGTAGCCTTAATTAAGTGTTTGTGAATAGCCTTTTGTAGTTTTTCGCTCTTGGGATTTCTACCCATGTAGGAGTATGTCTCCATTCCCTCGTGGTCGCCATATTTAGCACCGCTTACTGCGTTGTTGTGAAAAGACACATAAGCATCGGCACCGAAACGATTACTCTTGTCCGTTCGCTCTTTTAATGGTACGTCACGCTTTCCGGACGGATCGTCTACACGTAGAATTTGTACGCCCTCATAGTTTTTTAGGAAGTTTTGACAAGCGAGAAGTTGCTTATTGTTAAAACTCCATTCTTTTTCGCCATCCGGAGTACGTTTTCCCGCTGTGCTTAGTCCGTGTCCTGCTTCAAATACAAATCTCATATAAACCGCTCCCTTAGAATTTTTTTTATTCGTCGTCTTTCAACCCTTTTCCGCTAGTCGGGTTATTGATTACCCCCGCTAACACAAGTATTCCGAGAAACGAAATCACCAAGTTGTCGTAGTTGCCCGGCAAGATAACGCTGATATCGTAAACTTGTAAACTATCTGCCAGTAATGGCACAAACGCCAGCACTGCCGCCCATAATGCGTAATTTTTAAATCGGTTCATAAAAATCGCTCCCTTTTTCGTGTTATTTAAAAATAGCGACACCGATCGTCACGAGAAACCCCGTAATCGTCAGTATCGCACCCACTGTTAAATTAAATCGAAATTGACTATTCGCTTTCGATTCGCTTATATCGTTTTTATTTTTCTTGGCTACGCTCGACGCAACGCAATAGCCTTTCCGAGGTGAACGTTGAAACAGTCATTCGGGTCACATTTAGCGATTCCCCTTCCTCGAATAATTCTTCGGTCCGGGAAAAGATAAGTCTCACGATACAATGCTACAACTGTACGTTTCTCTATATTGACGATAAATTCAACGTCTAAATCCGAAAGTGCCTCAGCGACATATTGTTTCGCCTGTTCGACGATCTCATCACGCCTTTGTTGCTGGCTTACTGGCGCATTGTTCTGTTCGCTTTCCTCCTTCGCTAGTGTTGGCGTGAAATTTTCGTCAAATGATAGCGATACGAAATGATATTCGGCATGTTTAATATCTGCGTTCGTCATAGCGCTTTTTAAGAATTGGCGTTTAGGGTAGCCGATATGAGTTCCGTTTTTCTTACCTCCGAAAAATTCTCCTGTCGTTTTATGGACCGCCATGTGGCACGTGTTTTTCACTGCGATTCCTCCCTTTATTTTCTTATCGATAAGTTCTTTTCGATAAATGCATTAGATCGATAGTTACCCCGGCGAATTTATGAGCCGGAAAGTATTTATTCTTTTTAATTAGTTCATTTTAAGTACTTCTTTTTCATTAACGCTAGAAGAGATTATAATCTACTGTGACGAAGATTTATCCCTTCTCTAGCGTAAGTTTAGCTCCCTCTTCTTTACCGAGAAGGTTTTTAATAGGTCTATCTTCGTCTATTAATTTCGATAGGCTTTCTCTCATATCACCCTCACTTTCACGAAATTTCTCCCGGCTTGACGGATCATGCACGATGTAATAAATTTTATCTTTTCCGCGACCAACCGGCTTTCTTTCAATCGTCACCAATCCGCTTGCTTCTAAAATTTCGTCGAGTAGTGGCAGCGTTGAAAACGATAGTTGAAACTTTTCGACCACACTATTTCGACCTTTCCACGACTTTCCTTCGGCCTGTCCCCCTCGCTCATTATTTCGAAAACGTAGCAAGTACAGATAATACATCGTTGCCTTATCGCCTATGTACGGATGATATAGGTCGAATAATTCATGAAATACAATGCTGAAGCCAGTCCGTGTGTTGCCCGTTCGAATGTACGCTTGTGCCATCGATTTCCCCTCCGTAATGAAAATATTCTACAGCGTAGTTTTTGCCCCGTGAGATTCCACTTTCGCACATTTTCTCAAAAACTTTTACATTCCATAATACGATTCGGAATATACAACTGGCGCAAACATTCCGAATTTTTTCGCCCTCTATTCTATAATGGAGTTGAATTTCGTTTTGTCACACTTTTTCGCAAAAAAAAACGCCAGTTCCGAAGAACTGACGCTGTAATCAATTATAAGAAGTCCCGTAAATTTTCTGCTACTTCCTCCTTATCCAAATGTAAATACCTCGTTGTTACCGCTATATCGCTGTGCCCCAAAGCCTTAGATATAAGAGCAATATTAGCGCCCTTATCAAGTAATTTTTTAGCGAACCCTCTGCGTAAAGCGTGCGGTGTAACATTTTTCAACCCAAAGTCTTTCCCATATCTGCTAAGTCGTTTAATAATGTTATTATTCGTCGGACTTGTCGCAACAGGCCCGCCGTTTTTTGTAATGAAAAGCAAATCGTTGTGAACATTATTTTCTTTACGTACTATTTCATTTTGCTGAATCAACGCTTCTAACAACCGTGCAAGAACTTCGTCAAACGGTAGATAGATCGATTCATGATTCTTAATTATTCCCCCATCAATTTTTAACATCTTCTCATCGAGGTTGACGTGCTTACTCTTTAATTGCGATAGTGTACCGACGCGTATGCCGGTCTGGTACATAATTAAAATAGCTGCCGCATCCCTTAACTCTACGAAACGTGTTAAATCCAGTAGTGTTAGGAGCGTTTTGATATCCTGGTCTGTCGCTCCTTCTTTAACCGGGTTATTGACCTTAATTCTAATATTTCGCCAAAAATTTATCTCTAACCATCCGTTATCGAAACAACGCCCTAAAAATGCCTTTATACACTTCAGACGAGTTAATTTCGTTTGGTTACTAACTTCCATCGACGACAGCCATTCGTAAATATGATCCGCGTTTAATTCCTCAATAACCTCTACCTCGGTAACTTTAACGAAATGATTAACGTGCAGTTTATAATCCATAATCGTTCGGTCACGAAGTCCAGCCGCTTTCATTTGACGTAATACCGTTGACAACGCTTTTTCTATCGGAAAACCATTCACTTTTTTCCGTATTGGCTTTTCGTTAAAAACATTCGATAAATCCGTGTTGACTACTAATGACGCTTTTCTTTTCGTCATGAAAAAAACCTCCTAATTCGCTAGTTGACCGATACATTGACCGTTTCAACTGAACGTATTAGAAGGTTGATTTCATGCGGTTTCTAGCCGTTTTGGCTAACCGTTTTGGACGTCCCAGGAGAGATTCGAACTCCCGACCGACGGCTTAGAAGGCCGTTGCTCTATCCAGCTGAGCTACTGGGACATATTTGTTAAGGACATTTATTATTATATGGTTGCATCGTAATAAAGTCAATAACTTTTTTAAAAAAATGTTGGAGGAAGAAAAAAATTCCTTCCTCGCTTATTATATAAAGAATTCTTGTCTTAAATCAATAAGTTCGTCATGATTTTCATCAAAAAACGAAACAATGACCATCTTTTCTTTTCTTTCTATTAAACAATACGTTTTCTCTTTGCGATTACGTGGTAGTGCTATACTGCCAGGATTGATAAAAAGCATTCCATGGATTAATTCAGCTCCTACTATATGTGAGTGACCGAATAGAACAATAGTAGCATTATGCTCCCTTGCCTTATAACTTACATTCATTAATGTCATTTTCACATTATAGAGATGCCCATGTGTGATAAAGAAGACATCGCTTCCAACTTGCTGTACGATTTCTTCTGGAAATTGGCCGTTCCAATCACAGTTCCCTTTTACGACTTGAAAGCCTTTTAGTGCATCGTCATTTTCATGAAGTTCAGAGTCTCCGCAATGAAACATTGCGTTAAGCTCCCCTCCATAGTGTTTCTGAATATCAAGTAGTGCTTTTCGTGACCCATGACTATCACTTACAACCAATACTTTCATCGGGTGTTAGCCTCATTAATAATTGTAGGAAGAATGGATTCAAGCTTCTTTAAAGCGTTACCACGGTGACTAATTTGATTCTTCTCTAACGGTGACATTTCAGCCATTGTCTTTCCAAGCGAAGGAACAAAGAAGATGGGGTCATAACCAAAGCCATTCTCTCCTCGTTTTTCCTCTGTAATGATGCCTTCACATTTCCCTTCGACAGTAACCGATTGCTTCCCAGGGGCGGCAACAGCTAACGTACAGCAAAAATGAGCCGTTCGTTTCTCTTTATTCATTCCTTCTAGCTGCTCCAATACTTTCTCTATATTGGCTTCATCACTTTTCTCACTACCTGCATAGCGAGCGGAATACACTCCTGGTTCCCCATTTAGTGCATCAACAGCTAACCCAGAATCATCTGCAATAACCATCGTTTGATATTCTTTTGCAGCCGTTTCTGCTTTTAGAAGAGCATTTTCTACAAAGCTGGTTCCCGTTTCTTCAATATCAATCGCATTCTCAATATCTAATAGAGTAGTGACTTGAAAGCCGTAGGGCGCAAACATTCGCTCAAATTCTTTTGCTTTCCCTTTATTTTTGGTAGCAATTAACACGTTCCTTTCCACCATTTCTCCTCCTATCATTTATAGATTTAAACGATTAGCAATCTCACCAAGTGCATTTTTTTGAAGTTCAAAAAGTTCCACTATTCCTTTCTCCGCCGCAGCTAATAACTCCTGAAGTTCTTTCATGGAAAAGGTAGATTCTTCTCCAGTTCCTTGGAGCTCAACAAATTCTCCTGAACCCGTCATAATGACATTCATATCAACAAGAGCACTAGAGTCCTCAATATAATTTAAATCTAAGATTACACCTTTCTCCTTTACAACCCCTACACTTGTAGCAGCTAAATAATCTTTCAAAGGAAATTGTGGTAGCTTTTTCTCATCTTGCAACTTAGCTAATGCAAAGGCAGTTGCAACAAAGGCACCTGTAATGGACGCAGTTCTCGTCCCTCCATCTGCTTGTATAACATCACAGTCAATCCATATAGTTCTTTCTCCTAAAGCTTCGAGGTCTACAACAGCACGTAAAGCTCGTCCGATGAGACGCTGAATTTCCATCGTTCTCCCTGAAACTTTCCCTTTAGACGATTCACGGATATTTCTAGATTCCGTCGCACGAGGTAACATGGCATATTCTGCTGATACCCAACCTTTCCCCTCTCCCCGCATAAAAGGAGGTACTCGTTCCTCGATACTTGCTGTGCAAATTACCTTCGTATCTCCAACGGTTATAAGAACAGATCCTTCTGGGTGTTTTAAATATTCTGTGTCAATATGTATGTTTCTCAGTTGTCTCGCCTGTCTACCATCTACTCGCATAAATAGTCCCTCCATTTGTTACACTCTTTTTCAAAAAGAGAAGAGGTGGCATTTTTACCTGCCTACCTCTTACACTCATCATCTATATAGTATAACAAAATATACTTTTTTAAAAACTGACGGTATTTACTTTTTCAGGGCGAGTAACAGGTTCACTTAATGATTCACCTTGCTCATTCACAATTTCCCCTTCTCCATTAACAAGAACTGAAACTTTTTTAATGTTTGTTTGCTCTGTCAAGGAAAGAACAAGAGAGTTTAATAACTCAGTGGAAATCATCTTTTCTTCAAAACTTCCATATATCGCCTCATTAAAGTTTAACGTTACCTCTCCATCTTTAACCGTTGGAGTGTCTAAAAGTTCAACATCTGGAAAGAACTCACTAACTAAATTAGAAGAATAACTAGGTCCCTTGATAAGCTCAGCGACAACGGCATTTATATTACTCCCTTCAATATTACTTACACGTTTAGTAACTGGTACATAATACATGGAACCTTCATTTTGTGCTAAGTAATAGACAGTTAGTTGCCGAGAGTTTGAAATATCAATCACACCTTCAGGATCAATGTTAATCCCCATTGACCTTGATAAACCATCAGGGCTTATCTTTGTACCGTTTACCGGCATCTCTGTTAAAGGATAGCCGTTTACTCTAAACTCAACTTTTTCAACATTCTCAAATTGGGTTAGCGTCCACGTAACAGCTTGAAGTATTTTTTCTTCATCTTCTGCCTCATAATTTCCAAACTCAGTAGAAAAATCAACAACAGCCATTTTGTCCTCCGTTTTTATGTTCACATCAACCGTCGTATCAGCAGGCAGTACCGCTCTAAAGCCATTCGGTAGAATATTGGAAACTGGTCCATTCGTAACTAAATGTTCTACCGCTTGCTTGGCAACACTTTCTGTTTTAGGTAATGGTAATGTTTGTGACACAACATAACCATTTTCGTCTATTAAATACAGTTCTGTCATAACCTTCTCACTCGATTCATCCATAGAACTCGTGACTGAATCATCATCAGTAGAATCACTTGTTTCGACACTTTCTCCTTCTTCTAATTGTGATACCTCTTCTGGCGGATCTAGCTTCTTTTTCTCATCTTCACCAAATAATCCACAGCCTGACAAATATAAGGTTAAAGTAAGGACAAACACCATTGTTGCCTTAAAGCGCTTCGACATAGCTAACCCCTCCTAAGACAGTTTGTACTATATGTATACGAGCACTTTTATAAAATAGACCGAAGCTTATAAAAAAATGCTTGAAATTGATTTTATGTAAACGTAGATTCCAAAGATTATCCATAAACGTAAAAAAAAGACCTTTGCCTGAGTGCAAAGGTCCTATCCTTATAAATCAATTGTCTCGACGATAAGATGATCTTGTTGAAGCCATTTTGACGCTAGTTGAGCAAAGATCTTACTAGATCCCGTCGTAAAGAAACGATGGTGAGGTGTGTGGTCTCCTACAGCAAGGGACTCATTATAATCAAGTATTGTACTAGCTTCTCTAGCTGTTTCTTCACCTGAACTGATTACCTTTACTTCAGCCCCTATCACTTCTTGAATAATTGGCTCCAATAATGGATAATGCGTGCATCCTAAAATTAATGTATCTAATCGATCCGCTTTCATTTGTTGAAGGGTTTTGCTAACGATTCTTCTTGCGAAATCACCTTCATATTCCCCGCTTTCCACAAGCGGAACAAACTTTGGACAAGCCAGTGCAGATACTTTCACATCCTGGTTAATCGATTTCAAGGCTTTACTGTACGCATTACTCCTAATCGTTCCTACCGTCCCGAGCACTCCGATTTTACCAGAATGAGAGTGTTTTAATGCTGCTCTGGCGCCTGGAAGTATTACACCTAAAACAGGTATAGACAATGTTTCTTTAATTTCATTTAGCACCACTGCTGTTGCCGTATTGCAAGCAATAATCAACATTTTTATATCATACTGAATTAAGTACTCCGTCATATCCCAAGTAAAACGAGCTACTTCTTCGCTTGATCGTGGGCCGTAGGGACAGCGAGCCGTATCTCCAACATAATAAATCGTTTCATTTGGAAGCTGTCGCATAACTTCCTTTGCGACAGTTAACCCCCCTACACCTGAATCAATTATTCCTATCGGTTTTTTCAATCCTTGTTCCTCTATTCTAATTTCATTTCTTGATGTAGTTTACCTAGTTGATTCTTCAATAGAGTTATGTCCTGTTCTGAAAAGCCATTTAAAACACCTTGAAGGTATTGTTGTCTTTTTTTAATTACATCGGCAATAATCCTCTTCCCTTCATCTTGAAGGTGAATTCGAACCACTCTTCGGTCATGTTCAGCCCTTACCCTCTTTACGAGTTGATTTTTCTCCAATCGATCGATTAAATCAGTTGTTGTACTACAGGCTAAAGACATTTTATTCGACAGCTCTCCAATTGTCATGTCTCCTTCCTCTAATAACCATTGAAGTCCAATAAATTGAGGGAGCGTAATCGTATACTGACTTAAAATCTCACGTCCCTTTTGCTTAATTATACCGGAAATATAACGTAAATCTTTTTCTATATCAGAAACAACACTCATTCTTTCGTCTGTCATAACTCCTTCATTCTTCATTCATAAAGCACTCCTCAATCCTTCTTAAAAAAACTTTCTAATGTTATTTTCTCTTTTTTCTTGAAAAAATTCAAGAATCAACTGCTTTCCCATTTATGTAATTCAATAAATAATAGCAAACCGGTCCCTCTCGAGTCGGAACCGGTTAAACATTAAAGCTCTAACTCCCCCATACGAAGAAGTTCTACCACAGCTTGTGAACGCCCCTTCACTCCAAGCTTTTGCATGGCATTGGAAATATGATTCCGAACTGTTTTTTCACTGATAAACAACTCACTTGCAATTTCTTTCGTTGTCTTATCCTGTACTAACAGTTCAAAAACCTCTCTTTCCCTTTTGGTGAGTAATGGTTTGTGTGCAAAATCATTGTCCTTCAATTATTGTAACCCTCCTTGCCTTCGCCAGCTTTAACCACGTGGGGATGGGTATAATGGTCGTCGTGTTATTCTATGTGATACAGGCATTGAGAGTGACATCCAAACATAAGGAAATATTATAATGGAATTGTTGGGGAACGATGATAAGATCCCCTCATTTTCTCTTTCATTTCCTCAGTCCAAGGAATGGCTGTCCCTGTCTTTTTAGATATTTGTACAATTGTTCCTCTTCCAACAAAACATATTTCATTTTTTCTATTTACTGACATATAATGCAAATCTACAGAAGATGTGCCTATTTTTGAGGCCTTTACGAAAATATTTAACTCGTCTCCAAAAAATACTTGCTGGAGAAAATCACATTGTAAATCTGCCACAACTGGAATTGTGTCATTTGTTGGCTTTATCCACTCTTGCATAAAATGTAAGCTCTTTAAATATTCGATACGGGCTTGCTCAAAATAAACAAATGGAACAGTGTTATTCATATGCCCAAACATATCCGTTTCAGAAAATCGAACTGTTACGGGTTTAAAAAACTCAAATTCATTTCTCCATTCTATTATATTGTCAATATATGATATTTTTTTCATTTAAAACACCCCTACTGAATGGTTATTCATTCATTTTTATTCTCCTATTATAACTTTAATCAGCTAGATTGAAAACTACCCTACCTAGTGTTATTTGACCTCTAGTACTGTATAATTTTAAGTTTCTTACTCTTTTTCATGTCTTCATCATTGTAGAAGTTCTGGTTTGATTGATGTTAATGAAGAGACATTGTTAATTGTTTACTAGTAATACAAAATAATAACTTGTAAATTTTTAATAATAAATGACTCAAGCGCAATAATAAATCATCTTTCCTATTTTCATTTGCTATTCTACTCTTTCCTACTTAAAATAATATAGATTGACTATTTCATCGCACATATTATTCAAAATAATTATAGACTAAAAGGGAGTGTAAATTCATGAAAAAAATGCTCTTACTCTTCTTGTTTCTTTTCCTAACTGGTTGCTCACTTAAACCTTCCATTGAAGTTGAAGGAGTAGAAGATAAGAAAATCTATACGACAGAACAAACCGTCCAAATTGATGAAAAGTTAGCTGGACAATTTACGATGAAGCTTAACGAAGAAGACATTCAACCTGGACATACAATCAAAGAAAATGGTGCCTATAAATTAGAAATCGAGGCGAAAAAATGGGGGATTAAAGAAACCAAAACGATTTCCTTTGAAATTGACGATCAGCCTCCAAATGAACCCTCTTTCCACGATGCTCCATTAGATAGGTATTTTAAAAAAGCAAAATTAAGATTAAAAAGGGTAGAAGATGTTACATACGAGTTTCTATTAGATGGAGAGCCTTATATGGATACGGCGACAGAGCAAGATTCTAGCTTGATCATATATGCGGAAGAGGGTGACCATACATTTAACATAATAGCGAAGAAGAAGAACGGCCTTACTTCGGAAACCACTATTCCCTTTTCTATGAACAACACGATGTTTTCACGAGAAGAGATTGATCTTTTTTATGAGATAATGTTTAAGACCGAAGAGGATGACTATATGCTAGGGAAGTGGTTGAGCGATACTAACGTGCAAGTACACGGCACTCCTACAGATGAAGATTTGGAAGCCTTAGAATCCTATTTAGAACAAGTAAATGTAATCCTACCAATTGATTTAATTCTAGTAGATAACGAGGCAGGAAGGAGCCCTCAAAACAGAATAGACATCTATTTTGTACCGAAGAATCAATTTTATGATTTGGGGTGGGATGAAGATATATCAGGTATCACCGGATTTACAAGCTATTATCCTTATTATACAGGAGAAGGATTTGGTCGATCCGATATTATTGTTGGAATAGAAGAGGAGGAAAGAGACCGTAAATTAACAATTTTAAATTTACTTTTATACTCCCTAGGAATTCCAAACCGTTTTGATGAAGATGATTCAGAAAGCATCATTACTCCTAATTCTACCGACAAAATCGAGCTAAGTGATGAATATAAGAAAATGATTGAAATCCTATATCTAGGTGAAATCAGACTTGGTATGAATGAAACTCGTATTGAAAAAGCAATTAAGCATAGAATAATAGAAGACGAGTAAAAGATAAATTCCTTTTCTCTAATAAGATCATTCATTTAAATATAGAAATTTCACTGAGGAGAGTTAACCAATTTTTCTAAAAAACTCTCTTCAATATAGAATCGTTCAAAATTTGCTTTTCAAGTTATTAAATAACGTAACATGTACCTTATGAATAGGTATTATTCTCATAGGGAGACCCGCCGCAACCTTTGTGGCGGACTTTTTGTGTATCGCATTGAGTTTTTCTTAAGAATTAAAGCCATCATTCCCCAATCATGCCTTCCTCAATAAAAAACACATCAGAATTATACCGTACGAAGTAAATGATTGAACAAACTTCATTTCAAATCTACTAAAGTTATTTGACCTCTAGTACTGTAAAATTTTAAGTTTCTTACCCTTTTTCATGTCTCCATAATCGTACTTCCCTATTTTCACTGAGAATTTTCGGTTTGGTTGTTCCTTTAATGAAAATATCTTTATTAAACTTTTATTAACAAAAGGCTTATACGGTAAAATAGTTCGTTCTTCCTATTTTTATTTGCTATTCTACTCTTTACTACTTAAAATTCTATGAATGGACTATTTCTCTAATAATTTGAATCCCACATGTTATAAAAATAATTCTAGACTAAAAGGGAGTGTAAACTCATGAAAAAAATGCTCTTACTCTTCTTGTTTCTTTTCCTAACTGGTTGCTCACTTAAACCTTCCATTGAAGTTGATGGAGTAGAAGATAAGAAAATCTATACGACAGAACAAACCATCCAAATTGATGAAGAGTTAGCCGGACAATTTACGATAAGGCTTAACGAAGAAGAAATTCAGCCTGGACATACAGTCACAGAAAATGGTGCCTATGAATTAGAAATCGAGGCGAAAAAATGGTGGTATAAAGAAAACAAACTACTTTCTTTTGAAATTGATAATGAACCACCACTTGAACCTATATTCTATTTAGATCCAGAAAACTCGTATTTTCAAGAGGCAGAATTAGCATTGGCAAGGCCAGAAGAAGGAGTTACTTATGAATTTCTATTAGACGGAGAACCCTATATTTCTAATACCGAAGAAGATTCTAACTCAAATTCTATTCACATCACTTTTCCATATTACTTGCATTATCAAGTAGTGTTAGTTGAAATAGATCGATAACAAAAAAACACATTAGAATTCTGTGGCGAATTCTAATGTGTTTTCAATTATCTTTCTTTGTTTATACCATATTGTCGCTTCCGAAGAAGTTTTTAAACATTTGGAATGTTGTATCACGGTTTAACGCTGCAATTGATGTCGTTAGTGGAATTCCTTTTGGACATGATTGAACACAGTTTTGGGAGTTTCCACAATTAGCAAGTCCACCTTCACCCATTAAGGCATCTAAGCGTTCATCTTTATTCATTGCTCCTGTTGGATGAGCATTAAAAAGACGAGCCTGAGAAAGTGGTGCAGGGCCGATAAAATTAGATTTGCTGTTTACGTTAGGACATGCTTCTAAGCAGACACCGCATGTCATACATTTAGATAATTCATATGCCCATTGACGCTTTTTCTCTGGCATCCGAGGTCCTGGTCCTAAATCATATGTGCCGTCAATCGGAATCCAAGCTTTTACCTTTTTCAGCGAATCAAACATACGACTTCTGTCTACTTGTAAATCCCGTACAACAGGGAACGTTCGCATTGGTTCTAAATGAATTGGCTGATCCAATTTATCTACTAATGCTGTACAAGATTGTTGAGGTTTCCCATTAATGACCATTGAACAAGCTCCACATACTTCTTCTAGGCAATTCATATCCCAGTTGATAGGTGTCGTCGCTTCTCCTTTGGCATTTACAGGGTTACGACGTATTTCCATTAGAGCCGAAATAACGTTCATATTAGGGCGATAATTTAATTCGAACTCTTCGACATAAGGTTCAGAATTAGGACCATCTTGACGAGTAATTTTAAAACGTACCGTCTTGTTACTCATCGATTATTTTCCCCCTTTCTTTTTCGTGTAATCACGTTTACGAGGAGGAATGAGAGATGTATCAACCTCTTCGTAATGGAATTCAGGTTCATTCGTCTCAGAATTGTATTTTGTCATCGTTGTCTTTAAGAATTCCTCATCATTACGGTCAGGGAAATCTGGTTTATAGTGTGCACCACGACTCTCATCACGCTTTAACGCACCAATTGTAATAACACGTGCTAATTGAAGCATATTTTGTAATTGGCGTGTAAAGACTGCACCTTGATTGCTCCATTTTGCTGTATCATGAATATTAATGTTTTTATAACGCTCCATTAGCTCCAGTATCTTTTCATCTGTTTGCTTTAGCTTGTCGTTGTAGCGTACAACCGTTACGTTATCTGTCATCCATTCACCAAGCTCTTTATGGAGAACATACGCATTTTCAGTACCATCCATTGACATGATATTATCCCATTTTTCTTGTTCTTTCGCTACATGTGCTTCAAACACACTTGATGGAATATCTTCTGCTCGTTTTTCAAGACCGTTTATATAACGAATTGCATTTGGTCCTGCAACCATTCCACCATAAATTGCTGAAAGGAGTGAGTTTGCTCCAAGACGGTTACCACCGTGCTGAGAGTAATCACATTCTCCTGCAGCAAATAAACCAGGAATATTCGTCATTTGGTCATAATCGACCCACAGTCCTCCCATTGAATAATGGACGGCAGGGAAGATTTTCATTGGTACTTTACGAGGATCATCTCCCATAAATTTCTCATAAATTTCGATAATTCCACCAAGTTTAATGTCTAACTCTTTCGGATCTTTATGAGAAAGATCTAGGTATACCATGTTTTCACCATTAATACCAAGCTTTTGGTTAACACAGACATCAAAAATTTCACGTGTCGCAATATCACGAGGAACTAAATTACCGTAAGCTGGATATTTCTCTTCTAAGAAATACCATGGTTTACCATCTTTATATGTCCAAACTCGTCCACCTTCTCCACGAGCTGATTCACTCATTAAGCGAAGTTTATCATCTCCTGGAATCGCTGTTGGGTGGATTTGAATAAATTCACCGTTTGAATAATATGCTCCCTGTTGATATACAATAGAAGCCGCTGAACCAGTATTGATGACAGAGTTTGTCGATTTTCCAAAAATAATCCCTGGTCCACCTGTTGCCATGATGACAGCATCCCCTGCAAACGATTTAATCTCCATCGTTTGTAGATTTTGCGCTACAATTCCTCTTGTAACACCATCATCATCCAAAACTACACCTAAAAATTCCCAACCTTCGTACTTTGTAACAAGTCCATCAACTTCGTGGCGACGAACCTGCTCATCTAAAGCATACAGTAATTGCTGACCAGTTGTTGCTCCAGCAAATGCTGTACGGTGATGTTGAGTACCACCAAAACGACGGAAATCGAGTAATCCTTCCGGAGTACGATTAAACATGACTCCCATACGATCTAATAAATGAATAATACCTGGTGCTGCTTCTGTCATTGCTTTTACTGGTGGTTGATTTGCTAAGAAATCTCCACCATACACAGTATCATCAAAGTGTTCCCAAGGAGAGTCCCCTTCCCCTTTTGTGTTTACTGCTCCGTTTATTCCACCCTGAGCACAAACAGAGTGAGAACGCTTTACTGGTACTAGTGAAAATAATTCAACTGGCGAACCTGCTTCAGCTGCTTTAATGGCTGCCATTAATCCAGCTAAACCTCCACCGACTACGATGATTTTTCCTTTGCTCATCGTGACTCACTCCTTTTCCTTTACCGATCAACTTAAATTTTGTTATTCACTATGCAGCAAATGCGAATAATGTAGAAATTCCTATGTAAGAAAGTACGACAAAAATTGCAATTGTTACATAGGTAGCAATAACTTGAGAGCGAGGTGAAACAACAATTCCCCAGCTAACAAAGAAGGACCATAAACCATTTGCAAAGTGGAAAATAGTAGATACAACTCCGGCAATATAAAATGCCATCATTAGCGGATCAGCTAAAATATTTTCCATCATTTGAAAGTTAACCTCTGCACCAAATGCTGCTTGAACTCTTGTTTCCCATACATGCCAAGCAATAAAAATTAGTGTAAATACACCTGTGATACGTTGCAATACAAACATCCAATTTCGGAAAAATCCATATTTTGTTGCATTGTTTTTCGCTGTAAATGCAATATATAACCCATAAATTGCATGGAATAATAATGGAAGAAAGATAACAAAAACTTCTAATGCATAACGAAACGGCAAACTTTCCATAAAATGAGCTGCCTTGTTAAATGAGTCTTCTCCCTTCACAGCGAAGTTGTTCACTACTAAATGCTGTATTAAAAATAATCCAACTGGGATTACACCTAGTAATGAATGAAGTCTGCGGTAATAAAACTCGCGGTTTCCAGCCATGATATACCCCCTTAATTATGAATTTTCACAGCACTCATCCCTAGTTAAACGGAGTTTAATAGAGTCATGCAAAAGTTCATATTTTAACAATTATGTGACATGTTCATTTTACTCCCATGTGTGGACAGCGTCAAGAAAACGGATACATTTAATTGCTTAATATTACAAAAATATTTAAATAAAATATGAACGCAAGCAAAATATACAATTTGCTTATTGGACCCCAATATTAAGCAGGATTTTAATGGAAAAAGTTATCTTAAAAAATTAAAAATTCGCTTTAATTTAGACAGTGTGTGAAATTTCTCATTAACCTGTATATAATAAAGAATAGAAAGTGGGGATTGAAAGTTGGAAAATATTAATAAAGAAATCATTAAAGATGAACTTGTGCCTTCCTTTGGCTATGAACTACTAAGAGATACACTGATTCCAGAACTATTAGGAAAACACACTTCTGAGTTAACCTATTGGGCAGGAAAACACCTTGCAAGACGTTTCCCGCTTAATAACTTTGAAGAAATTACTACCTTTTTTTATGAAGCCTGCTGGGGGTCAATCACTTTATCATCTGAAAAAAAGAATAGAAAAGTATATCGCTTATCAGGCCCTATCGTAGAGAAACGGCTAGAAATGGACGAAGATGCATGTTTTAAATTAGAAGCAGGGTTTCTTGCCCAACAATTTGAAAGACAAAACAAAGTGTTAACCGAAGCAACTAATGAAATACATAAGCGTTCTTCTATCGTCGAACTCATTGTTCAATGGGATAGTTCAATACCGATTGAGATCGAAAAATAATCTGTAAGTAGGAAAAGGCTTCATCCTTCGGAAAATCTGAATGTAAAAAACGCAAGTGTTATAACATAAAAGCTGAGGAAATCTCCTCAGCTTTTTCCCTTATATAGGAACATTTTGTGTATCTAATTCAAACGCTGTATGCAAAGCTCTTGATGCCGCAAGCATATTGTTGTTTTCAACTACAACTGACACTTTAATCTCCGATGTGCTTACCATTTTAATCGCAATATTTTCTCTTGTTAAAGTATCAAACATTTTAGCTGCTACTCCTGGATTAGATATCATCCCAGACCCTACAATGGACACCTTTGCTAAACTGTCTTCGGATTCAATCCGATCAAACAACAATGACTCTTTTTTTGAATGTAGCACTTGTAGCGTACGTTCAAGGTCTTTTTCTTTTATTGAAAAAGATAAATTCATTGTCCCGTCCCCGAGTTGACTTTGAATAATAATATCTACATCAATTTTGTTGAGGGCTAATGCTGAAAAGATAGCCGACAACCCTGTCACTTCATTGGTTAAACCAAACACAGTTATACGGATAATCTCTTTTTCAAACGCTACTCCACGAACAACTAAGCTATTTTCCATTTCTAGTTCCTCCTCAATTCTTGTACCCTTTGCTCGTTCCATACTAGAGCGGACTTCTAAAGGCAACGAATAATTTTTTGCAAACTCTACCGCTCGTGGATGTAATACCCCTGCTCCTAAGTTCGCTAATTCTAACATTTCATCATAGGATATAGTTGAAAGTTTCATGGCTCTTTCAATATAACGAGGGTCCGAGGTATAAACACCATCTACATCTGTATAAATGTCGCACCTTTCTGCATCTAAAGCAGATGCAAGCGCTACAGCGGTCGTATCAGATCCACCTCTACCTAAAGTGGTAATTTCACCATCCTCTGTAATCCCCTGAAACCCTGCAACGACAACAATTTTATTTGATGATAAGGCTTCTTCAACTTTCTTTGTGTCAATGGACGTAATACGTGAATTCCCAAATACTTTTTCTGTTTTGATTCCAGCTTGCCAACCTGTAAACGATTGAGCTTCAAACCCTTTTTGATGTAACGCCATCGAAAGAAGGGCAATGGTGACTTGTTCACCTGTCGTTAATAACATATCTAATTCCCGTTGAGGAGGATTTTTTGTTACCCCTTGACCAAGGGAAACTAACTGATCGGTTGCCTTCCCCATTGCGGATACTACGACTACAACCTTATTCCCATTGTGGTATTCATCGATTACCCGATCAGCTACTGTCTGTATTCGTTCGACACTCCCAACAGAAGTTCCTCCAAATTTTTGTACTATAATTCCCACGATATCGCCTTCCCTTTTCAAAAAAATCAACATAAACATCTTGGTCATTAGAGCTGAAAAAAATAAAAAAGCAATGAGATAGCATATCTCATTGCTTGTATAGACGAAGATAAAACACCGTTTATACGATGTGAGATAGCTCTCCAAGATGATTACATCCTGACAATTCTGGATTTATTCAATACAGAACCAGTCAAATAAGTATAGAGACTTACTCAACTTCGGCGACGCTTCCCTTTCAAAGCCTTTCATTAGAGCTCTACCTCTTCTAGACTTCTACTCTTAAAGTTCGCACCTCTATCACCACTTGTAAAAGTGATAATGATATAAAGTTGTGGTAATTATAGCATAGATTGTGAACGTGAACAATGCTATTCGTTCAATTTTTCAATTATTGTTTTAGCTACATTTTTTGGAATGCCAGCTTCAATTAATTCCTCAATGGTAGCCCCCTTCATTTTTTTCAGTGAGCCGAAGTGACGAAGGAGCTGCTTTTTTCGTTTCGGTCCAATTCCTGAAATATCATCTAATACTGACTGGAACAATGATTTTCCTCGTTGCTGACGATGGAATGTAATCGCAAACCGATGAACTTCGTCTTGAATTCTTTGTAATAAATAAAATTCTTGTGAGGTTCTTTTCAGCGGAACCTCACACAATGGATTTCCATAAAGTAATTGTGATGTTTTATGTTTATCATCTTTAGCAAGTCCAGCTAGTGGAATATCAAGGTTTAATTCATCTTCTAATATCTCTCTAGCAGCTTCGATTTGCCCTTTTCCTCCATCAATAATAATTAAATCAGGCAGCGGCAAATTTTCTCTAAGGACTCTAGTATATCGTCTCCGAACAACCTCTCTCATTGATTCGTAATCATCAGGCCCTGTTACGGTACCTAACTTGTATTTACGATATTCATTTTTAGCCGGCTTTCCATCAATAAAGACAACGAGTGCTGAGACCGCATTCGTTCCTTGAATATTAGAATTATCAAAAGCTTCAATTCTAAGTGGAGGGTATATATTCATCGCTTTTCCTAAGTTTTCTACCGCTTTAATAGTTCTTTCTTCATCTCGTTCTATTAAGGCAAATTTCTCATTTAAGGCAATGGAAGCATTTTTCTCTGCAAGCTTAACTAATTCTTTCTTTTTTCCTATTTTTGGTTGAATAATTTTAACGTTCAGTAGTTTTTGCACCATCTCTCCATCTATACGTTCAGGTAAAAAAATCTCCTTCGGCTTAAGATGACTCGATTTTTGATAAAACTGCCCAAGAAAGGTTAAGAACTCTTCTCTAGGTTCATCATAAATAGGAAAAGTTGATACATCTCGTTCAATCATTTTACCTTGACGCACAAAGAATACTTGCACACACATCCAGCCTTTATCAACCGCATAACCAAAAATATCTCGATCTGTAAAATCCGTCATGGTCATTTTCTGCTTTTCCATCGTGGCTTCGATATGAATAATTTTGTCACGGTATTCTGTCGCTCGTTCAAACTCAAGATTTACAGCTGCTTCCTCCATTTTTTCTGTTAATTCTTTTTTTATCTCTTTAAAGCCCCCATTGAGAAACTTTGTAATATCCTCTTTCATTTTACGATACGTCTCTTCTTCAACTTCCTTTACACACGGAGCTAAACATTGTCCCAAGTGGTAATACAAACATACCCGATCAGGCAAGGTGCTACATTTTCGTAATGGATAAATGCGGTCTAATAATTTTTTCGTCTCATTTGCCGCTCCTACGTTCGGATAAGGGCCGAAATATTTCCCTTTATCTTTTTTCACCTTTCTTGTAATAATTAGACGAGGATGACGTTCTGCTGTTAGTTTAATAAAAGGATAGCTTTTATCATCCTTTAACATAACGTTGTATTTAGGGTCATGTTTTTTTATTAGATTCAGCTCAAGAATTAATGCTTCAATGTTAGAGGAAGTAACAATATATTCAAAATCCTCAATTTCTCCCACTAGTCTCTGCGTTTTTCCGTCATGCGATCCTGTAAAGTAGGAGCGAACACGGTTTCTCAAGACTTTTGCCTTTCCTACATAGATAATCGTACCTTGACGGTCTTTCATTAAATAACAGCCAGGTTGGTCTGGCAATAATGTAAGCTTGTGTTGTAATAGGTCATTCAACTATCGTCACCTCTTTTCTCCTTCAACTGATATAGCGTAATTTCAGAATAGATAGGGTCTCGTAAAGAAAAGGAAGAAAAATGTTCGATACGCTCAAACTGAAGATCTAATTGAGTCACACCTTGCTGTTCAAATCCATTTATTACTGCATTTGTTACATAAATATCGTGATTAGGGTATCTTTTACTATCTTGTAAAAATTGAGAGTACGTAAATACTCTTTTATGCTCAAAGGTTACATCTATATACTCAAAAACCCTTGTTTCTTCCCAAGTATACAACAAAGTCGGAACATCTTTCTTCTCAAGCGTATTAGCAACCTGATAGACTGCCGGTTTGGAATTCTTATTTTCCACCAACTGTCCTATACCTATTATACCTTGTAAAACTAATTGAAAGACTAGGATCGTAGTCATTCTTTTCGTTCCAAACTTTAATAATAATACATGAAGTCCGAATACCCCCAAGACTATGAGCGGGAGAATGTGGCGTGGTTTATCAATGTTTTGCGCAAAAAACCCCCAGAGAAAATAGCAACTATACAATGCCACGAAAAGAAGTACTGCTGGTCCAATCAAAAACGGTTTTCTTTTTCTTACAAAAATGAACGCCACAAGTGAAACTCCAGCTAGTATTAGCGAGGTAGAAAATAATCCATTCCAAATGATATTATGAAATACATACCAGAGAAATCGAATGACTATATTCGTATCTGCACTTACAGCACCGCCCCAGTCTTGAAAGTGACCACTCGTAAAACCAGTAGCAACATCCAAGAAGCTTTTAATACTCCCCACATTTGCAATCAGAGCCGTTACCCAAACAAGTTGAGAAATACATGCTATTAGTCCGTAAAAAGCTAATTCTGAAATAGACTTATTCTCTATATAACGTCGGTAAAACAAATAAATTAATCCTATCCCAAACGGTATGTAGGATAAACGAGTACCAAGGAGAATACTATAAAGGACAATGGACCAAACAACTGCCTGGCGGTTGTTCTCCTCAAGTGCTTTAAAAAGGAACCAAATATACCACCACAGAATACTTATGGCAGCACCTTCACTCATCGGTAAGCTCATCATCAATGTTGGGTAAGCTAAAGTTTGTACTGCTACTGTAAGGAGCCAGCTTTTTTCTTTAGATAAAAATAATGAAGCCATTTTATACTGTGGAACAATCGTACTGATACAAAGAATTTGTATAAATAAAAGAAGAGCCCATTCCGGTGACTCTATAATATAGGACATCACCATTCCACCTAAAATGAAAAAAGGATATCCTGGAAAGTGTGGCTGCATTTTTAAGAGATCATACTCAACAACTCCTAGGACAAAATCAACCTCATCCCAAGTTGCAGGCAATGGTGATAATAAGCTTAAGCGCATTATCCAATAAATAACTAATACACCGATTAATCCTTTTGTTTTCATAAAAGCATCCTTTTTCATTTACATTTCTATTATAGTCCCAAAGGCGCAGGCGGCTTGATTAGCGCCGTATTTACTTGCTTCTCTCCGTATGAGAAATAGGAAACACAAGAAGCTGTATTGAAAATAAGCTAATAAATATATTCTCTCCCCGCACCTTTCTTTTCTTCAAAAAAAGACTCGCATTCACGAGTCTTTCACTAAAAGGGTCTAAATGGATTCCATCATTAAGATTTAATTGTTTTTAATTGCTCCGTCATTTATCGTATTTCGTTGCTGGTTCGCTGACGTAGCAACAGGTACTGATTTAGAAAATAGTCCCTTCAGTCTACCCGAGTTAATAAAGTACACCCACAAGAACGCAAAGAGGAAGTATGACCAGTAAGCTAAAATTTGTTCTAATGATGGATTATGACTATAGCCAAACATTGCTGCAAAGAAAAGGCCTACCTGTCCGTTAATTAATACATCATTTCCTGTATCGCGTTGATAGTGATATTCATCTTGGTAATGTTCAGGCATTATTTCAATAATATTATAAACTTCAGCCGGCTTTCCTTCAGCTGTTGTGTATAAAGAGCCCATTTGACCAATATCTTGTAGCACACCGATTCCTTGTACTAACAAACCTGCAGCAATGAATAAAACAAGTACACCCGTTACATTGAAAAATGCTTTTAACGAAATCTTCATTGTTCCAGAGAAAAATAGATAGCCTATGACAAGTGCTAGCAATAGCCCGCTTAATGCACCAAAACTTGTGAAAACTTTTGTCACGTCTCCATTACTAATTGCAGCAAAGAAGAATACGGTCTCGACTCCTTCACGCACAACAATTAAATAGGAATGAATAATCATTGCAGATATGCTACCAGCCGATAAAGCAGCATTGATTTTCTTCTCCATTTCCGTGTTAACACCTTTTGATTGCTTTTTCATCCAAAACACCATATGGCTTAATAAAAAGACAGAAGCAAACATAATGGTCACCTTTAAGTAAACTTCTGATCCAAAGCTTGCAAATCCGGTAAACACTACTTGGAATAAGAGTGCCAATAAAAATGAAGTGATGAGTGCTAATAGTACCCCGACAAAAACCCATTTTCGATATTTCTTTGCGTTAAGCCTTGTTAAATACGATAATATGAGCCCTACAATTAAAACTGCTTCCAAAGCTTCACGGAGTGTTATTAAAAATGCCTGAAAATCCATGGTGAAATCCCCCTTCATTCACCGAGAAGTTAGTTCTTCCCTTTTCTTTTATTTATTATGATCAAAATACCTAGTAAAACTATAAGACCTACAGAGAACCATAACCAGAAAGATGAGCTACCTATTTCGTCTGCGCCGGTCTTTAAGTCCAAATTTTCTTCTGTTAAGTGGCTTTCTCCTTCATCGAGTTCTGCTACGATTGGAAATAATGGGCGTAGCTCTGTCTCAATATAGGTTACATTGTTCAAGAATGTTTCCTTGTCATTTCCTTTACTTCCGATTCCAAACAATCCCGGGTTTCCTAAAGCTTTTAATGATTCATCGAAAGCAACATATATTTCATCCGTCTTCTCTTGACCGACCTTTTCGATTACTAACGATTCTAATACCGAAAATGTACCTCTTGCTTTGGCAAGTAATAACTTCGCTTGACCATAGTCCTCGAATTGGTCTTCGGCAAAATGAAGTCGCCTTTCAATATTTAAGCGTAATGCGGCTTGCCAGCTTCGAAGAAGGAGCTGCTTATCATTTGTTTCAAATGCCATATCAATATCCGGCTGCGTTTTCGTAAAATAAAGGTTAAAATCCTTTTCATAGGAGGAATAGACTGCTTTAGCTTTCTCCCAATCGTCTTGCTCTAAATGATTTTCTAGTTCTTTATACGCTTCTGCAATTTGTTCTTCCCCAGGGTCTCCATAGGAATAAGCTGAGACCTGACTAGGTAAAAGTATGTAATTGAGAATTAATATCACTGTTAGGCTAAAAAAAAGTAACTTCTTCATCTGTTATCCTCCCACACTCTCAATGATAATGATTATCATTGATGTTGTCAATGCTCTACAGGCGAAATTTTTGCTGTAACATGAGCATTTTTATTGACTGTCACTTTTTCAACAGGACGCGATATTTCTTTATATATCGCAGGTAACACATTTTTCATATAGTCTTTAAATTTAATAAATGATGTTCCCGTTGTGCGCACTCGATAATTTATCGGAATTTCCTTCATTCGAAATCCTTTACGTACAATATTTAAAGTAAGCACTTGAGCATAATTATAATCATGAATAATTTCTGCGTTTTCCGTAACCTGTTTTGAAAATGCACGCATTCCTGACTGTCCATCATAAATCCATCTCCGTAGCAACACTGACTGCAGAAGTGTAAAACAATAGTTTCCTATCCGACGATGAATTTGCATTCCATTAATCGTGCCCATAAAACGGGATCCCATTACATAATCTGCTTCACCTTTTAAGATGGGATCTATGAGCTCAGAAATTTGCTCAGCAGGGTACTCACCATCAGCATCAATCATAACTGAAATATCTGCCCCAAGCTTTAAAGATTGAGACAGTCCTGTTCGAACGGCAGTGCCAAGACCTCTGTTCTCTTCAAGGTGAATAATATAATCCGCTCCCGCCTCTTCGGCTACTTGGACGGTATTATCTGTCGATCCGTCATTAATGACAAGTATCTTTACATCAAGAAATGGGGAGATATCTCGCTTTACGTTTTCAATCACAGTCCCGATAGATTCTTCTTCATTAAATGCTGGCATAAATACAATCACTGTTTGTTTGTTCATGATGATTTTTCCTTTCGTTTAAATGCATCCTTTAAGACTGGTCCTCTCGCATGGCTTGGGAATGGCGCTCCAAGCATTGTTGCAATAGTCGAAGCAAGTGACACTAGACTATGTTTATCCTCAATTTTCTGATTAGGACGAATCGTAGGGCCGTGCATAAAAAATGGAACAAAACGTTCTCCCTCATCTAAATGTCCGTGACCACCTATTCCATCAGCTTGACCATGATCAGCACAAATCATTAAAGTCGTATTGTTCATCTTCCCTTCTTTTTGAAGCCAGTTAACAAAATCTTCAACTAGGGCATCAGCTTCAGAGATTTTTTGTAAGTATTCATCATATAAAACCCCTCTACTATGACCTGTTTGGTCAGTTCCAATTAGTTGAACGATAAACAAATCCGGATCCTGTTCCTTCATAATGTGCTTTGCTCGTTTCATAATATTCGTATCGGCAACATCATTTTTCATGACAGCCGTCACTGTCTCGACATCATCTCCCATACTATCCACTAAATGAGCAATACCTAGCAATTTTCCCTTTTTCCCTATCTTTCGCAAAGAATCAAAAATACTCTCTACTTTTATCCCTAAGCGCCACACCATATTAGATTGGATGCCGTGCTCAAAAGGGTAGGTTCCTGTAAACATTGAACTAAAACACACTACTGTACGAGCAGGATAAACCGTTTCCATATTCGTGTATTCAGTTCCATTTGCTTTTAATGAATCAAGAAAGGGGGTGTTTGCTTCTTGAAACCGCTCTTTTCTCATTCCATCGATGACGATAACAATAACACGATCACTCTCTACTTCATATTCTTCTAGATCTTGAGGGACACTCGCTTTCTCTTCATAATACTTTGGTTTCCAATCAAACAAATAGCGATGAAGAACAAAGGAAAAAAGCCACACTGAAGCAAAAAAGCCTAAGTACCAATAAAACGAATGAGTAGTTATACCTTTCATTCCATTGAATGTTAACAGCCACATATTTAGTAGTAATAGTATTTTGGGTAGCTGTTCTTGAGCATTTCCACTTGTAGAGTCACTATTTTTCATTACGAGCTTCCAAAAACGAGTGAAATTCAACCATGAGGTTCCAATTCGCAAATGGTAATAAAATGTACCCCAAAAAAAGACGGTAAAGAAAAAATACAACGCGATTGCGAACACACTTATCCCAATGAAGAATTCTCCTCCAGCAACTAAAAATACTAAGAGCGGTATCCATAAATAATTACGTAAAAAAAGCGGGAAATCATAATGGTAATACAAAACAAAAAATGGTAGAACAATGAAAAAACTTTGGAGCATTGGCGCCCAATTAGTTCCGATTTCACCTTGAACTAAGAGATACATCATCATCGTCCCAACAACAAAAATGGGCGTAAATGGTTTCCCTTCGTTTAATAAATTCCAGCACCTAGCTGCCACTTTTTCAAATTTTGAAGCACTTTTCATCCGTTTCTCTCCTCGTCTGTCAATGAAAAAGATTTAATTTGTTTATATGAAATCGGGTCGAGATACCATGCAATTCCTCCAACTAAGTAGGAAAATAAAAACTTCATTCCATGCGTAATAATCGCAGCGAACAACCCGATTTCAAATAAGATTCCATATGTACGCAGTGTTACACTCATGACGGTTTCATAATTGGCAATTCCACCTGGGGTTATTTGAAATATTTGTCCCAGAACCGTCACACTATTCGTGACGACAGCATTCCAAAAAGTAAAGTCTGGCATGATGGCATACATGACAGAAAATAAAATACTTCCTTCTAATATCCAGCTTGTAAAAACTAAAGCAAATACAAAAATAATTTGCCTTCTAAAAAATAACTGTCTAAAAATGAGCCACTGTCGCTGAAAAACAGAAGGCCATTTAAGCATTAATGGTAATGACACAAGAACTACCAATATTCCCCCCACTACAACCAAAATCCAATATGAAGATAATTTTGAAATCACCGCAAATCCAAAGAATAAGGATAGGCATAGTAGCGAAAATAGATCAAATAAGCGTAATAGTGCAACCGATTGAATAATTTCTGATAACGATCCTTTCCGTCTTCTATTGTACCCGACATAAATTCGAGCTACTTCTCCCCCTTTAACCGGAAGGAGGTGATTAAAAAATAAGCTATACCATATACCAACAATGGCCGTTTTTATGGATATTTTTGATTGTAAAGTCCATGTCCATGCAATTGCCTTAAGGACAAAAGAAAGAAAATAGACAAAGAAACCGAGAATAAGTTGAACAGGATGCTGTAGGAGAAACAGAAACGTATTTTTCCATAGTTCTTTCTCTCCAAACTTCCATAACAATAGAAAAAAAATTACAATTAAAACAGCCCCAATCCCCCACCTAATCCACTTCAATTTATGTTTCATTTCCTCGCCTACTTTATTCCTAAATCTTGACTGCACTCCATTTTATCATAATACAGAAAAAGAAGAAGCCACAGATTGCAGCTTCCTTCTTTTATTATAATGCTAAACGACTTCTATTATTGAAGTTGGTCTAACACCGTTACAATCGCATCACTATGCTTTTGCGCAGCTTCCTTATCACCGCTATTTACAGCGTCAAACCAGCTTTGTGCTTGCCCCATTACTTCTGCCGTTTGCTCTTCTCCAAGCTGTTCTGTAATTTGTACTTGTAGCATGTTCAGGAACATATTTCCTTCCATTGCTTCTACTTTTGCTTCCGTTTCTTCTCCTGCTTCAAGTGCTTCAACTACTTTTTCATGGTAAATTTTCGCTTTTCCAGCAATAGCATTTACAAATAGACTAGAAATTTCAGCATTTTCTAGTGTAGAAACATCCGTACTAAGTGAGAATAATTCATTTAATTTTGTTGCAGCTTCTTCATCCCCACCTGAAAGTGAGCCAACAATCGCCTGAAGGAATCCATATCCTTCTGCCTGCATGATTTGAAGTTCAATTTCTTCTTTTCCTTCTTCAATTGCTGCTCCAATTTTTTCTGCATAGGAATTAGCAGCTAAATAATAGCTTTTATAGATTGACTTATCTGTTAGTTGAGCGTAAATCTTATAATCATCCGCTTTTTCATTATCAATTGCTTCTTGTTGAACAGTTAAACCATTATTAATGTTTTCTACCATAGAAAATTCACCTGATAGTTCATAATAGCCATCACGTTTTTCTGCTGTCGGAAGAAAAATCTGCTCTGCAATTACACTTATTTCAGAAAATAATGTGTTTGCATTTTCTTTATTACCTGCTTCTAACTCTGCTGCAACTTCTTTTTGTAACCCTTTTTGCACTTTATAGAAATAAGATTGTGTTAATTTATCCACTAGTTGACGAGCTACATTGGCATCAAGATCTCCAGTGCTTCCACCTTCAATCGCTGCTTCAATCGCCGTTCCAATCTCTCCATCAACATTATCAATACTTCCTTTTAAATGCTCTTCATAAGATGTAGAAACAACGCTCCAATCTACCTCTTGATTCTCTTTTGCTTTATTCAGTTCTTCTTTCATTGAAGTGAAAGCTGCTATTTCTGCTTCTGCTTTTAGTTCAGGAGTCTCTTCCATCTCTTTCTCTTCTTCTTTTTCTACCATTTCGTTTTCTACTTCTTTAGGCTCATCATCCGAACTACATCCGGCAAGAACAGCTCCTGATATTAAAAAGCTTGCAAATATTTGCTTTAATTGACGCTTTTTCATTTTCTATGTACCTCCTAGAATATATAACTAAGTTGATTGATAATGATTTTCATTAACAAATAGTATTATATCGAGAATGATTATCAGCGTCAACTACTATTTTTTTTAATATTTTACCATAGTCGTCATTTATTTATTTCCTTATTTATAACCGCCTGAACTCAATGATTCTATTAATAAAGTTACGAGGAGATTAATCTTTTCTCCAACCATTAACTGGTATTTCCCAATACGACTTCTTATAACTATAGGAAATGCGGCATTATTGCTTCGAAGAAAAATTAATGTTTTAGAGTTAAGGGACAAATTGCTGACGATCTTTTATTTAATTTCTCAAAACTTTTTTCTCTACTACTACGTCTTGTAACTGTAGAAAATCAATTTTTGCTCTAGTGGTTAGAGAAAGTATCAGTATTTAAGCGTTGAGGGTGACAAATTGCTGACTCTCTTCTATTTAATTACTCAATACTTTTTTCTCCATTACTACGTCTTGTATCTATAGGAATTATGGCAAAATTCATGAATAATCAGCATTTAAGCGTCGAGGGAGGCAAACAGTAGACAATTCTGTCATCTAAAAAAAAATTTCCATGAATTTCACAAAACTTTTTTCTCCACTACTACGTCTTGTAACTATAGGGAATACTGCAATAAAGGTGGCATGAGTATGCGGGAGAAAAGCTTGAAGAAACAACTTACTTCTTTTGTTATTAAAAACCAAGAAGATATATATAGGTATGCATTTAGTTATGTAAAAAATAAGGATGATGCACTGGATATCGTGCAAGAGTCTATCCAGAAAGCATTAATGAAAATAAATACATTAAAAGACGCCAAAGCGATAAAAACATGGTTTTACCGCATTGTTACAAATACAGCACTTGATGTTATTCGTAAAAAGAAGAAACTTCAAGTAACAGATGAAGAGACGTTAACTTATCTTTCTTCTGGAGAAAATGATGTTTATCAAGACGTTGACCTAAATAGAGCTTTACATGATTTACCTACGGAAGACAGAGTGCTCATTATCCTAAGATATTATAAAGATTTTAAACTATCAGAAATCGCAGCAACCTTAGATTTAAATGTGAACACAGTAAAGACAAGACTATATAGGGTTATCGGACATCTACGCAGTAGAATAGAGGATTCTGAGGAGGAGGGAAAATAAAATGGACAAAAAAATGGAGCAATTAAAACGTGAATATTTAGAAACCCCAATTCCAGACGAGCTTGAATTTGTTGTAGAGAAGGCATTGAAGAAAAAGAAACGAAACGTAGCTCGATACAATTGGCTTATTGGCTTTGGAGCTGCTGCTGTTATGTTTGTATCCTTTATTAATACAAGTCCATTTATTGCAAAGGCTACGACCGGTATACCCGTCGTCAGTGATATCATCCAAGTTCTTACCTTCCGTGAATTCACATTTAAAGGTGAACGTCATCACGCTGACATTGATGTACCAACGATACAAAACCTTGACGATCCATCGTTAGAAAGTACACTCAATCAAAAATACCTAGAAGAAGGCAAGCAGCTATACGATGAATTAATAAACTCGATTGGTGATATAAACTCAAGCCTTTCTGTTATCCATAGTAATTTTGAAATTAAGACAGATAATGAAACGATTTTATCACTTGGTCGAGAAGTTGTCCGTTTTACACAGGCAGGCTCATCTAATAAAGAAATGTCATTCGATACGATTGATAAAAAAAATAAACTCCTCATTACTTTACCGATGTTGTTTAAAGATGATCGCTATATCGATGTCATTAGTCAAAATATTATACAACAAATGAAACAGCAGGAAGAAGAGTCTGAGCATAGTTATTATTTTAATGCTGAAGATTCAATCGAAACAATAAGAAAACTTGACAATTTTTATATTAATTCGGAAGGGAAATTAGTTATTTCCTATAATAAATACGAAGTAGCAGCTGGCGTTATGGGAAGAGTTGAATTTATTATCCCCACTGATGTTATAAGTGACCTATTGGTTAGTCATGAATATATCAAATAATTACCATGTTAAAAACAAAGGCTACACAGAGAGTGATCAGATGTCACTTTCTTCGACAATCTTTTTACATGAATTAACAGAAAATTGTCTTTATATGGAATCAATAACATGATATCATTGTCGACAAAGGAATAAGAAAATAGATAAATAATGGAATACTTGTTTAATAGAATATTTACTTGATAATTTTTGAAAATTATATACTTTAGGAGAAAGATAAAATGAGAAGAAAACGATCCACTCACAAATTCCCTAAGCCAAATGCCCGATTTTATACCTTAATCGTTGCTGTAGCAATAGCCATTTTTACATTTAACTATATCTCTACTGAAAATAATCGTACCGAAGCTGGAGAGACCACGACCACTAAAGCGGAAGAAGTAGTAAAATCAACTAAAAATGAGAAAGAAAAAACAGTGAGTGAGCAAGAGAATTCAGAAGTAGATCAAGAGAATAGTAGTTCAGAAGACGAAGGTGGCATCGACATTGAGCCAACTGTGGAAGACAATCCATCATTACCTGAAAACGATATCTTGGACCAAACTAAAGGAAAAGTAGCCTATATCACAGTTGATGATGGACCCTCTGCCTACACAGAGTCATTCATAGACTTATTTGAAAAACATAATGTAAAAGCAACCTTCTTTATGCTTGGTCCAAGTATAGAAAGATATCCTAATTCAGTGAAGGAAATGAGTGAAAAAGGGTTTGGGATTGGCCTTCACGGGATATCACATGATTCCAAAAAAATTTATGACTCTCTTTCTAATGTTCTAGGTGAAATGGATGCAGAGAGAGAAATCGTTCAACGTATTACAGGAACTGACACGCAAATTATTCGTACCCCTTATGGCAGTAGGCCATTTTTAAGTGCTGAATGGAAAAAATCGATTCAAGCGGAAGGGTATAAAATTTGGGATTGGAATGTAGATAGTGAAGATTGGAAATATCCTAATAGAACTATGGTAGATATCGTTATCTCATCAGTCCAAGAGCTTGAGGCTGAACAACAAAATCCAGTGATATTATTTCATGATTCAAAGGCTACCCTTGAACAGATGGAAGATGTTATTACATTCTTACTTGAAGAAGGGTATGAGCTTAAAGCGATTGACGATTCCTTACCAGCATTAACGTGGTAATCTATCCTTTCATGGATTACGAGTTTTAAACAACTTTAAACCGTCTATTCTATTAATAATAGAGTATTAGACTAAAATAGTTGAAGAGGATACATCATGATTCAGTTTTCAAAAGTAAAATCCTACATAGTATAAAAAAGTTGAAGAAGCTTGAATAAATCTTTCATCCTTCCTCAACTTTTTTATCTCCATCTAGTCTGAGACCGACAAACTTATTAGACTATTGACAGAATGTACAATTATCATTTGCCCTCATCTTTAACGATTATGTTTCTATCCCCTTCTAAACACTCATAACATATACATTGGTTTCTATGACCTATGCTTTGGAGCAGTTCTTTTGAAATGGATACTTTCATGCACCAGCAGGTCTCGGCCTTTTTTCCTTCATTTATTGCGCAATGGTTGTCTTTATTGCATAATGGGCATTTAGTCATATATGACTCCTTTTCCCTCCATCTTTTTTACACGAAACAAGAGTGAATATGTATCTGATTGGCTTTTAAATTTTCGGTTCTTTATTCATATAAACTTCATCGGATGAACTTCTCGCTTAGACTCCCCTTCAAACAAGGTAGCAGGTTGTGTTCCCAATACATATATTCCAGCATCACTCAAATGAATCCCTGTTTCTTCTGGTAAAGCAAGGACATCCGTCTTATTTTCCAAACCATATTTTCTGATTAAAATGTCATCTTTCTTGTTATAGTGACACCATATTGGTAACCTTTCACCAAATTTAAGCCAGCAAATTCACGAAGGCCTACATTATTAGCATCCATATAAGAGGATGTTTCGATATTATGACCGAAAATGATTGCTCCTGCACTTCCTCCGTAAATAATCCCTCCACTCTTTACATATTGCTTTAAAACCTTTATGAAACCAGAGTGGACTAGGTCATTCAGTAAACGAAAAGTATTTCCTCCCCCAATATAGACTGCTGAAAATAATTGTAAATCAGCTAGACACTTTTTGTTAATATCGGTCCACATAGTAATATTATGAATACCTAAAGGGTTAAAAACACGATTGATCCACTCAAAACAAGACTCATATGATATTGTTTGGCCATCCATAGCAATCGGAATATACAATAATGGCTGCTCATGATTAATGCTCTCAGCAAACCTTTTATCGATTAACAGTGTTTGCTGCTCATTTCCACCCCCAGAAAGGAATAATTCCCCCATAAACTCACCTCCATCAAAAGTCTCGGATAATAGTAATCTACCATTACGCTAAATTTTTCTACCCTTTAAAAGATATGTACTTCTTCTATTTTATAGATACTAACACAATTTTACATTAGTTAAATTGTAGGACTATTCTATTATTTTATCAATCAAGTGAATGATGAATGTTAATTTTGTCATATTTACTAAGAAGATATCATTTACTATAAATGAATTTAAATCTTTTAAAGGAGTTGAATGAATGAAAGCATTAAAACGACTTCTCCCCTTCTTTCTATTGGTATTCATTGTAAGTCCGGTAGAACGGGAAGCAAGTGCTAATGTTACTACTATTGTTCCTAATCCAGTTGGAGTATCCGATACACCAGGAACTTGGTTCACGGGAGCTATACCTGACAACGTTGATCATAATCAACCCCCTATAGTTTTCGTACAAGGTCTACATGGAAATGCAAGAGATTGGTGGGAGAATACCGTTTACTACGGAGATAATGATATGTATCAACATGCTTATTTAAATGGTTTCCGTACCGCTTTTGTACAACTAGAAGATGCTACTGGGGGAGACGCAGCAGATGTGTGGCACAATGGAAAAATGCTTGCCGAAATGTTAGAGGAGATCTATCACTTTTTTGGGGAAAAGGTGAACATCGTGGCTCACAGTAAAGGTGGGGTTGATACACAAGCTGCGCTTGTCCAGTATGAGGCATGGCCTTATGTCAATGACGTTATTACCCTTTCCTCCCCTCACTACGGCTCTCCATTAGCTGATTTAGCCTACAGTTGGTATGCTGGGTGGTTAGCTGATTTAATTAAACGTACTGATGACGGAACATATTCAATGCAAACTGGAGAAATGGAAAAATTCCGTTTTCTAATCGACCGAAATGAAAGCGTATTCAAAAATGATTATTTCACCGCATCAGGTACTGGGTGGGGTCCAATCTTCTCTGCACTTTGGTTTGGAGGCTTATACTTAGGTGGAGATAATGATGGTCTTGTCCCCGTTTGGAGTACGAAGCTTCCCTATAGTACACACTTCTTTAGTGGGGGAGATGATATAGATCACGATAACATTCGTACGGGATCAAGTTCGTTTAAACAAATAAATTCTGTCCTTCGTAACGACAGCATAAACGTAATACCGACTTTGTCCCCTCAACCATCCAACGAACAATACGTTCCTGAGCAATTGTTACGTGGAAATAAAATACCTTCCAATACAGCTGTTACCGAATTAATACCTGTAGAATCTGGTAACAATCAAATTACATTCCAAGTGATGACAAGTGGAGAGGATGTAAATGTAGTACTTACTTCACCAAAAGGGAAACAATACACCAAAAGGTCAAAACAACACAATGATTATATTGACAAAAATTATTTTAACAATGCCTATACTCAAACTTTTACGATTAATAATCCTGAAGCTGGAGAATGGCAGATGGTAATGAATAGTAACCATGAAGATGCCTATTTTATCGTTACCAATTTCCAAGGGTCAAATGCCTTGAATATGAAATGGTCTCAAATAGAAAAAAAAGCAAAAGACAAGAAACAAAAAGGTTCGTCAAAGATAAAATTGGAGACAAAAGTGAAAAAAACGAAACCAAGGCTTAAAAATGGTGCTGGAGTAGGTTCAGGCTCTCTCAACATTATTGAGTCAGAAACGAACAATGTCACGTATGAAATAATAGGCACGAAAGAGAATGGTGAGAAATTCTACCGAACCGTTGTTAAGTCATATTTCCAAACTGGCACTGTTGAATAATTCTCTTTTTACTTAATAAAAGGGGAGAACTCCATTATTAATGGAGTTCTCCTCTTTTTAAATTAGTTCTTTACATTTACTTCTGCATGGATTTCTTTGTTTTTACTGTAATAGAAATCACACGGTGCCTCAGCTTTAATTGTTTGACCTTTATAAGATACAGCTGGCGCTACAAATGATTCATCATAATCATTAATTCCTTTGACAACACAAGAAGTAATTTCTTCATTTCCTATCGTTATAATCGCACACCCTTTAGCTGGTAGTGAAACCGTTAACTCTTCCCCGTCAACAGAAAGTTTATGCTCCTTAGAAATTTGAGAATTACTTAATAAGTAAATGGACTTTTCTCCTTCAAGCTCATACATAAATGTATAGCACTCATCGCCAACAATACGTGACTTGTCAATGTGAATATTCATGAGATGAGCAAACGTTGGTGAAATACCACATGATGAGAATGGGTTTTCTGGATAGTATATAATCGTTCCATTACCGTGATTGACTGTATTATAACGTTTTGAATTTGAAATCACATGATTTAAAATCGAGCATTTTTCCATTGTTTCATCATAGGTAGGGACTTCACCAAAGAAGAAGAGTTTGCCTCCCGCAGTAACGTATTGAAGCAACTTCTCTTGAACTTCACGATGCATAAAGAATCCACCTACAACAGATATTGCTTGTTGTTGTTGTAGTTCTTCAATCGATGCTGTCTCAATGTTAACAATACCAAATTCACGCTGTTCCTTTAACATTGTAAGCATAAACGATTCAAGCCCTTTATAGCCTGAATGTGGAGCTTTTACTCCCATTTTCTCAAAATCACGATCCTCTATACCAAATGAGGCTAAATAGCTATATGGAGCATATAATCCCCAAGCGTTTTCATTTGGTCGTTTTCCTTCAGTAATTAACTGTTCGTTTTCCTTTAAATAGGAAACTAGGACTTTTAGTGCTTCGAATTTTTCACCTGTTTCACCTTTTTCTGTGATTGGTGAACAGTCAGGGTATGGACGTGCATGAATGGAATCAAGTTCATCAGTCCATCCGTCAGTTGAAATGCCTGTATAAACATTAAATCCTGTTGCCCCTAATCCCATTGCCAATACGGTTTGATAAAACGGAACATGATGATAAATATAGCGCCAATCATACAATGGATCTGAAAAGCCCCAATTCTCTTCAAGGTTAATTCCACGATCGCGCTTAACTAGAAGCAAATAGCGTAAAAATGCCGTTTCATCATGAGAAACAACGCCAATCCAATTCGTGAAACCGTAGCTAACGTCCCAATGTTCAGGGACAACTCTTGTTAACCAAAAGTCAAAGCCCTTCGCTTCATTTAATGGAGGGTTTATATTATTGAAGACAGGTAATGTTGAATCAATGGCATTGCCCCAATTTGTATACAAATCACCTAGATAACGATTTTGAGTCTCTGCCCATTGTAAATAAGGCAGCACTTGCTTAACATTATCTTTTGTATGAATATCAAAGGCTCTAGGTACAGGAATTTCGCTATGTGAAGCATAGCTCGTTCCAAATGTCTCATTATATTGTTCAATAGGACCGAACTGTTTCTGTAATCTCTCAGTATGATAGTCTAATCCACTTTGGGAATAATCGTATGCTAACACACTATGCTGACCATCAGAATATAATCCTTCATTTAAAATTTGCAGGGCAATGACAGGACCATTCGGGTAAGTAAATGGTTTGATAACCGTTTCATCACAAACCTTGTACCAATCTTGAACAGCAGTCGTAAAGGATTCGTCAAATGGTGCTGGAAGGTTACGATGCCATTTACGCTCATTCCCTTCATTATCAAGCATTGCTTCGTATTCTTTTCCACCTTCTACGAAATCTGGTAATCCTCCAAAATCCGTTTCAGCATGTATGAAAGGACCTGGTTTCACAACAGCAAACATATTTTTTTCTTCAACTAATTTAATGAAGGAGAGTACATCACGATTCCCTTGTGTGTCTCCAGAAAAATCAAGTACATCTTGTCCATCAATCTTTAAATGATGATGTCTCCAAGGAACATAAAACGTAACAACTTCTATCCCTGCATCTTTTAATTTATCTAACCGATCAGACCAATTCTCGGGATAATCACGATAATATGGATAATCAGCAGAAATAAATACGAATGGTTTCCCATCACGATACAATATTCCATCTTTCACATTAATCATAAGTGTATTGCCTCCATTCTATAATGGTTGTCCTAATTTTTTGAAGCTTTTTTGAAAAGCTACCGTACAAGCTAGTAAAAGTGGCATAATGCCGAACAAAGGTAACAGTGTTGGTAAATAGCCATAAACTACTCGAATAGCTAAAATTATAATAAACACAACCATTGTTGCTAGCGGGTTTGCCAGTCCCATTAATAACCCATTTTTCATTACTTTGAATGATCGATCACTTGTTATAGATAGCAAAGGAAGTGAATAAAAGACCATTATTAATAGGAAAAAAACGATGATAATTAATCCTACTCCTACAATTGTACTCATCATAGAGTCGAAATAAGTAATAGCAGAAAAATCAATATACAATATTAGTGAGAGAGCAATGACCATACTAAAAAGCACATTCCCACGAACAAAGCTTTGTTTATATACTTCCCAAAATGATGAGAAAATAGGAATGTCTTCTTGCTCAACAATTCGTTTTCTCATGATGTAACATGCGGCTATGGATGCTGGAAAAATACCAAACACAATGAATCCAACAACTGTGAATACTAGCCAAAGTAAATTTAGTACGATGAACTGTAACAACATATCCGCTATGAAGTATAGTCGACGTCCTGTTGAACTTTTTAACATCTTTGCTCTCTCCTATCTAGTGTACTTATGTCAAATTCGTCAGCTTTCGATAATCTCTTTTTAACAGTTCGAATACTGGCTTTGTTGTTTTACGGTCCATTTGAAATAAACCCATTGTTTGATAAAATTCATTATGATTAATATACCAGTCATAGACAGACCAATAGTTTATCCCAGCCAAATACCCTTCTTCATTCACTTGACCGTCTGGTGATACCGTTGCTTTTTCTAGCAAAGCTCTTTGGGTCTCTGAATAAATATAAACTTGCTTTTCTTCTTCGCCACCATCTTCTCTAGACCAGTAACCATATTCTGTATTTAAGATAGGCTTATTTGGCCAAGCTTTATGAGCATTTTCGAGAAACTGTTTTGTTCCTTCATATGGGGTACTTCCGTGAAACACACCGAAATACATTGTCCAGCCTGCAACATCGAGTGGCTCCATCGATTCATCCCAATAACCTGGTTGATCTGCCGCAGCACTTTGAGTAATGAGCCTACCATCATTATATTTTCCACGTAAATCATTGACTAATCGCTCATTATGTCTTTTACGTAATGCAACCTCAACCGATTCATTTTGTGTACTCCATAAGATAATAGAAGGTCGATTAAAGTTTGAAAGAATCATTTCTCGCCACATTTGCTGTGCATGTAAACGGGTTTCTTCCGCTTCATAATGCTCGCGCTCAAATTGCCATAATGGAATTTCACATTTCGCAGTAAGTCCTAATCGATCAAGAATAATATACGTATATATATGGTTTGGATAATGGGATGTTCTCACAAAATTAATGGATAAATCCCTCATCTGTAATAAATCTGTTACGATACGGTCAAAAGTCGCCGTTCTTCCAAAATTCGGCCATTCTTCATGTCTGGCTAAACCTACAAGAAAAATGGGTTCATTATTTAACGTGATTTTCGTTCCTTCAGTTGCCACTGTTCGAATACCAAACTGAGAAAAAAATCGATCAACTGTGTCCTCTCCCTGCACAAGCTCTACTCCACAAACATACAAGTTTGGGTTCCTAACCTCCCACAGCTTTGGGTCATCAATTTGAATCGTTGTTGTCCATATCGATAGATCATTTGCATCGACCTGGACCTCTTGCTCACCCCGTCCGGAATAAGTCCTTTTCTCCCCAATTATATCTTCTGCATAAGGTGACTGAAGAAACTGAGGGGATTCCTGATCCCCCTCATATAAATTCACTTTAACCATTACCTTTTCAGGCAATTCACTGCGGTTTTCAACCACTAATTTCAACCTTACTTGACCAGTTGTATCAACAGGTACAATGTCACATCGACTAATTTGAATAGCAGGTGTTGCTTCAATAAATAAATCATGAATGATCCCTGTGTAATTAAAGAAATCCGTTCCTACTGTTGCTGGAATAATATCATTTCGGCTGCCCCAAGGTGGATTGTCTACTCGGATAACAATGACATTTTCTTCACCAAGCTGTACAAAATTCGTAATGTTGAAGGAAAATGGTGTATATCCTCCTTCATGAACTCCAACATATTGTCCATTAACCCAAATATCTGCAATATAACTGATGGCATATGCTTTTAACGCAATTTGCTTACTAGTCCAATCAGATGGAACCTTGAATTTCCGTCGGTACCATACACCATCCTCATATGTTTCAACTCCGTTTGTACTTGCTTCACCTGTCATCTTGTTTTCTGGCAACGGAATAGAATGAGTGATTAACTGCTCATCATCGTAGTGAAGGCCAGTTATTCCTTGCCCTTCTTTTTCTACCTTTTCAATCCAGTTTTTTGTCCGCTCTTCCATCGTTTGCTCATGGTCAGCTTGAAATCTTTTCTTTTTCCAGTTGCCTCCCAAGGAAACGGATAGTCTCTTTTGTGGGTCAAATGAAGGCAACACGTTTCCATTTTGAAATGGTACATTTTCATTGTTTACTTCTTTAAACAATAATGTGGTATCTAGATGCATAATAAACCTACCTTTTTATCTTCAATTTCATTACCCTTTGACTCCTCCGATATTAATTCCCTTCATAATATGTTTCTGTAGAACTAAGAAAAGAATAATAAGAGGTAGTGCTACTAATACTGACCCAGCAATCATGACAGGATATAATTCCGCATTTTTATCTGCTGCACTGATAAGCGCTCCTAGCCCAAGGGAAAGTGTATAGTTTTCAGGTGTTGTAATCACGACAAGTGGCCACATGTAGTTGTTGTAATTCCACATAAAAGTAAATATACCTAAAATCACAAGGATTGGTTTTGCAAGTGGTAACGCAATTTTCCAGAATATCGTAAACCAGTTTGCTCCATCAATAATCGCTGCCTCTTCCAATTCTTTCGATAAACTAAAGAAGTGCTGGCGCATTAAAAATACATTATAAACACTCATCGTAAACGGTAAAATTAATGCCCATAAGGTATCATATAAACCTAATTCATTGATGATAATCATATTCGGTACTAGTAAGACAGTTCCTGGAATCATCATTGAAACAATCAGCATTTTAAAGATGAAGTCTCGTCCTCTAAAGTTAAAGCGGGCAAAAGCAAACCCAGCTAACGAATTTAAAAAGAGATTGACAACAGTAGCAATAACGGCTACGAAAAGAGTGTTAAAGAATAACGTTCCTAAATTTAAATACTCGTAAGCATATCTGTAGTTGTCTAAACTAAAATAAATACTTCCATCCTCGCGTCTTGGTAAAAGTGAAAAAGTTGAAGAAAAAATATCTTTACTTTCCTTAAATGAAGAGGAGGCTAACCAAATGAATGGTCCTACAAGAATCACTACAAATATGGACAAGAAAACATATAAAAAGATTCGATCGAACTTTATTTTCATCAGATTCACCTACTCATCCATCTTTTCTGGAACAAACTTAAAGTTAATCCATGTTACGATTAAAATAATAACTAATAAAATGTATGACATCGCTGAAGCTGTACCCATTTCAAAATAGCGGAAGGCATGATTGTACAAGCTTAGCATGTAAGAGAGTGTGGACCCATCGGGACCTCCCTTTGTCATTAAGAACATCGGATCGAAAACTTGGAAACTTGCGATTAATCCTGTAATGATTAAAAAGAAAATTGTTGGCTGAATCATTGGCAACGTGATATAGAAAAAGCGTTGAATCGGGTTAGCACCGTCCATTTTCGCTGCTTCATACACACTATCAGGAATTCCCTTCATCGAAGAAATAAGAATTAAAATATTGTAACCTAATCCAGTCCATATCCCCATTACAGCTAATGCTGGTAATGCCGTTGTTACACTTCCTAACCAACTATGACTAATTCCCAGTAGTTGATTGACGAGTCCAATTAAAGGATCTAATAAAAACACCCACAATGCTGCTACCGCAACAAAAGATGTTACATTTGGAATATAATAAGCTGTTTTAAAGAAGCCTTCGCCTTTTACATTTGCATTTAAGGCAGATGCTAAAATTAATGCAAGCAGAATGCCGATAGGTAAACTAAAAACAATATACTTTAAAGTCACCCATAAAGACGGCCAAAAGTTTGGATACTTGACTGAGTCAAATAGTAAATTTTTATAGTTATCAAGCCCTACGAATATAGGCGTTGATCTCATATTCCACTCAGTAAAACTTAAAACAAAGGAGAGAACAATTGGGAGTAATAGAAATACCGCAAAGTAGATCAGCATCGGTAATATGAATAAATATCCTATTTTCGTTTGATCATTAAGCGAGCCTTTTCTAATACGTTTTCTTTTCTTATTTTTCATGTTTTTTTCTTTTGACAGACTCATAACCTTTATTCACCTCTTTTTCATCTCAAGTAGCCACAAAAGCAATTATTGGGATACTTATATCGTTCCATTTTAGAAACAGGTTAGAATGTACTGCTTCCTAAACCATTTTTAAAGAAAGCGGCTCATGTTAAGCCACTTTCTTTATTAATGGATGCTTGGATATTTCTGTTGCTCTTTACGAAGAATTTCGTACATACCGCTAATGACCAAGCCATTTTACTTATTGAGAGACTTACAAGTATAAGCGAGAGATAGGTTACCTATTACTGACCAAATAAAATTTCATCTGCTCTGTCTTGTGCTTTTTCTAACGTTTCTTTCGCATCTTTATTACTTAAAGTGATTTCTTCTAGAGCATTCCCAATTACTTCATCATTTACTTTTAACCAATCTGTTAAGCGAGGGCGTGCTACCGCTGTTTCCATTTGTTGTAAAAATACACTTAAATATTCATCCTCAGCATATTTTGGATCTTCTGCAGCCTCTACTTGAACTGGGAAGTTTCCTGTAATATCCGCTATTGCAATCGAATTTTCAGCTGAAGTCAAAAATTTCACTAATCCCCATGCTGCATCTGCATTTTTTGTATTTTCGTAAACAACTAGGTCTTCTCCACCAATATTAGAATACGATTGAACGCCTTCTTTAGCCGGAATTAACGCTACACCAAAGTTTAAATCTGGGAAGTTCGTTTGGAATGCATCAATTTCCCATGCACCACTAATTTTTGTTGCTAGCTTTCCATTTCCAAATGCATCTTGGCTATCACGAACTGCTAAATCAGAGTACTCGTATAATTTCTCTAATAGTTCAGCTGCTTCTATACCTTCTTTTTCACCAAACGTAGCTTGAGTTTCGTCAGCATTCACCATGCTTCCGCCTCCACTATGGACAAATGCAGGGAACAACCAAGCTGCCCAGCCACCAGTGCCAATTCCTTCAAAAGCAGCAATTTCATCTTTCTTATAAACATCTTCCGCCATCGCTATCCATTCTTCCCAAGTTGTTGGAGGAGTAGCAACTAGATCTTTGTTGTAGAAAAGAGCTACTGTCGATTGATTTAATGGTAACCCATATAATTTTCCATCTACAATGTTTGTTTCAAACGCACCTTTGAAGTACTTTGTACGATCAATTCCATTTTCACCATCTGCATACTCATCTAATTCAAGTAGGGTACCATCTCCAGCAAATTTAGGTACTAATGGTTGATCTAGGTAAGATACATCAGGGTTTTGTCCAACTGCAATGGCACTATTTAATTTTGTATTAAAGTCATCCTTTGGAACAAATGTTGTTTTGACTGTCACATCATTTGCTTCCTCGTATTCATCAACTAATGCATTAAGATTGTCTTTATGTTCTTTAAGACCTGGCTCAAATACCCAAAAATCAATTGTATCTTCGCCACCTTCAGCCTTTTCATTGTCAGTACCACAACCAGCTAACCCAAGTGTTAAAGCTGCTGCAGCTGCAAACGGAATCATTTTTTTCAATTTAATCATTTGTATTTCCTCCTTTAAGTATTGATTACTCGCTCTTCATCTTTGAAGCTTATTTTAAATAAAGTAAGTATCTGATCTTACGTTTCCCCAAATACAAAAATTGTATTATACTTATCCATTTGATGTTAACGTTATCATTTTAGAGGGCACTACTCCCAACCTAATAGGATTAGTAGTGGAAGTTCATTTTAATTTTTAAAAAAATCGTTTTACTCTTCTGTGTCCGCTTTCAAATTACGAACAGATTTACGAATTGTAAGCGAGGTCTTCACCATTTTTTGATTTACAGCATGGTTAGGGTTCTCAATCCTATCAAGAATCATCATGGCCAGCTGTTTTCCTGCTTCATATACAGGCTGCGTCATGGTCGTTAAGGCAGGATAAGCTAATAAATCTAATCCAAATCCATCAAATCCAGCGATAGATAGTTCTTCAGGAACCTTCCGTCTTAATGTCCTTGCAGCTCTTAAAGCCCCCAATGCCAACACATCACTTGAACAAAAAAGTGCGCTTACATCTTCCTTCGTAAGTAAATCAAGTGTCTTCTCGTAACCATATATCTCTTCATTGGCTGTAAAGCGAATAAACTTATTCTCTACTTTCATTTCATGGTCATGTAATGCTTCACAATAACCTTGCAATCGATCCGTAGCAAATCGTTTATTTTCATCAATTCCAATGAAACCAATCTTACGATGACCTTGTTTAATAATATAGTCTGTCATCTTATAAGCACCTTGCTTGTTATCAACATCTAACCAATCAATTGGAAGATCCGTGTGACCAAAAAGCACAATAGGGGTTTCATTAATGTTTGCTAGCCATTCATCATCTGACTTATTAAGTCCCATTGCAATAATTCCGTCGCTTTTTAGTGGGATATCTCTATCCCTTCTAAGGAAAAGGGAATAATAGGACTTACTTAGCTCCTCACTTATCCCTGCAATGACATTCATGACAAAAGGGTTAGCTGCTTCAAGTCCGTTTGGGATATAAACATGAATAACCTTTGTTCGATTTGATACTAATGCCTTCGCTGTTTGATTCGTTTTAAAATCAAGCTCTTGCATATACTTTAAGACCTTTTCCCTCGTCTCTTTCTTCACTTTTTCAGGAGTATTAATTACCCTAGAAACCGTGATAATCGAGACACCTGCGGCTTTCGCCACCTCTTTCATTGTAGCCATTTCTTCCCCCTGAATGTTAACGTTTACACCGTTATTATACTCTCGACATAATTCGACGTCAATCCATTTTACCGTTTTTCTTACGATTATATAAAATATTTGTGACTATAAGGATAAATGAAGGCGCTTAGAATGACCATTTAAACGTCATTACACTTGCTGCAGGAATTTCATATTCCCCTTTATTTCCGCTCCATTCAATACGGATCCTTTCATTGTTCGTCTCATTTCTATTAGATACCGCAACAACAATGGATTGGTCAGGGTTCAAAAAAGCAACGACATCAAGTGAAGGATTATCATGTTTTACATTTATCCGTATTGGATTTCCTTCATTCGTTGGATGAACAAATTTACTTAGTTGTCCTAGTGCATAATATTCAACCTCTTTTCTTACTACGTTTTCATCATTATCAACCGTATATACACCACGACAGTTCGAACATCCCCCTAAATGAGGCCCTGATTGCTCATCCAAAGCTAGGTTCCATAGCAGTACCATTTGTGCATTGTGCAGAGGAGTACCAATAATAATGTTTTCCATATTCCAAAGTAAATTATCACTAAAGTCAGTAGCCCAACCACCACCTGATATTTCTGTCATATACAGTTCTGCATTTGGAAATTGCTCGCTTATTTTATCAAACGCTTTTCCAAAGTCTTTAATACCATCTGCTTCGTATCCATGAAACGCGATTCCTGATAAATAATTTTGTGCTTGTTTATCTTCTAGAAGAATTGTCCCGTATTTGGCTATATCTTCTTCTGCACGAGTATTATTGTCAGTAAAGTTATGGTCCCATCCCATAATCTTAGTATTTATCTTATTTTCTTCAAACGCTGGACCTAAATAGTTTCCTACAAAATCAGCCTGTTCAAAATGCTCCATATACATCGTAGGATAATCTCCATGCATAAAATGCGATTCATTTTGTACAGAAACATAATCAATCGTTAACCCTTCATCAGCATATGCTTGAACGTACTTTACAAAATAATTCGCGTATACTTCATTAAAATCTGTTACGAAAGCTCCTCCATATAACGAATGAGTTGTTTTCATCCATGCAGGCGCACTCCAAGGTACGGACACTATTTTCACCCTCGGATTTATCTCTTTTATCTGTTTTAAAATTGGAATGATAAACTCTCGATCAGGGTCAATAGAAAAAAATTTCAAATCTTCATCTGTCTCATAAGAATCCTCTAAATCATCATAGGTATAATGTCTAATCTCACCATTTACTGGACCGACAAAATCACTCGAACCCATCGGAACACGAACGACAGACAATCCAATTCCATTTTCAATAGAAAAAAGACTCTCCAAAATTTCATTGCGTGAAGGAGAATTGAAAATGTTATATGCGGAGCTATGAGATAATCCAGCACCGTACCCGTAAAACTCACGGAATTTCTTTCTATCGTCAACCTCTATTTTTGTGATACTCTCTTCAGAAGAAAGCTCTTCACCCCATACTAAATCATCTTGCTTCTCTAATAATGTACTTTGGTCTCCTGAAGTTAGCCAAGCCTCTGCTGGACCAGCATTTTTCTTTATCAATAAATCTTTCCCAAAAAATAATCCTATTCCTACTAAAAAAATAAAAAAAATGGCGAATATATACGTTTTCTTCAATGTTGTCCCTCCCTCAATAACACACCACTTATTGTTAACGTTAACATTAATAAATGGTATCGCTTACAAAGAATTTTATATAATTGGAGCGAAATCGTCAATATTTAAATGAACTTTCCTTCCATGAGAGGAAAGCCTATATGTCAGAAAGGGAGGTGGTGGAAGATTTATTTAGAGAAGAAGTAAAAGAGAAGTATGTAGATTAAATCGTAATATTCCCTACCTCATAACAAACAAAAACCGAGCATTATTAGCTCGGTTTTTCTCTATTAATCATTAAGCATGCTTTTTAACAAGCTCTGCTAATGCTTCTTTTGGTTGGAACCCGACTACTTTATCTACTACTTCTCCATCTTTGAAAAGAAGTAGCGTTGGGATGCTCATTACGCCAAATTTTCCAGCTGTCTCAGGGTTATCATCCACATCAATTTTAGTGATTTTAACGCTGTCACTCATTTCGGCATCTAGCTCTTCTAATACAGGTGCGATCATTTTACAAGGTCCACACCAAGGTGCCCAAAAGTCTACTAATACTAGACCTTCGTTAGTTTCTGTTGAAAAAGTTTGGTCTGTTACATGTGAAATTGCCATTATATATTGCCTCCTTATGTCATTTCCTATGGTCAGAGTATACCATCCTTTTTATTACCATGCCATTATTTTGCTCAAGGGTAATTTCCCCGTATATAAATAGATTTATTCCTCACAGTAAAGCGGCTACAATAGCAGCCGCTTTACCATTCTTTTTATCTTAAGACGAAGCTACTTTTAACTTTTTAAACTCGTCGGTAAGCATAGGTACGACTTCAAATAAGTCTCCAACTATACCGTAATCTGCTACGTTAAAAATATTTGCCTCTGGATCCTTATTGATGGCCACAATGACTTTTGAGTTAGACATTCCAGCTAAATGCTGTATGGCACCAGAAATACCGCATGCGATATATAAATCAGGTGTTACCACTTTTCCAGTTTGACCAATTTGTAATGAGTAGTCACAGTACTCTGCATCACATGCTCCACGAGACGCTCCTACTGCTCCTCCAAGAACATCAGCTAGCTCTGTTAACGGATTAAAGCCATCTTCACTTTTCACCCCACGGCCACCAGCTACGATTACTTTTGCTTCCGATAAGTCTACTCCTTCACTTGCCTTACGAACAACCTCTTTAATGATCGAACGTAAGTCTTTAATCTCGACTGATAAAGAAGAGACATCTCCCGAACGAGATTCGTCTTTTGCAAGTGGCTCAATATTATTAGGACGAATCGTTGCAAAAATAATGCCATCTGTTACGATTTTCTTTTCAAACGCTTTTCCTGAATAAATTGGACGAGTAAATACAAGATTTCCACCAGTAACCTCTAGAGCAGTTGCATCTGAAACTAAACCAGTGCTTAATTTACTAGCAATCCTAGGTGATAAATCTTTTCCAAGTGCAGTGTGACCTACAACAATCCCTTCTGGCTGCTCCTGATCAATAACAGCCATAAGTGCTTGAGCATATCCATCAGATGTGTACTGAGCTAATTTCTCGTCTTCGACAACGACAACTCGATCTGCACCATAGTGTACTAATTCCATTCCTAAAGCGCTTACAGAATTGCCGATTAAAACAGCAACTACTTCTCCGCCTTCTGCTACTGTCTTCCCAGCTGCCACCGCTTCAAAAGATACATTTCGTAAAGAACCGTCACGAGCTTCTCCTAATACTACAACTTTTCTCGCCATGTTTATTTACCTCCTGATTGAAAATATGCTATTTCATTACGTTCAACGGAACGACCGCTATATATGAGTCAATCTCTTTATATTAAATTACCTTCGCTTCTGTATGAAGAAGCTTCACTAACTCCTGTACTTGGTTGCTAATTTCTCCCTCTAACACTTTTCCAGCTTCCTTTTTAGGTGGTAGAAAAATTTCAATCGTTTTTGTTTTTGCTTCTACATCATCTTCATCAAGATCTAAGTCGTCAATTTCCAGTTCATCAAGCGGCTTTTTCTTTGCCTTCATAATTCCTGGAAGAGATGGGTAGCGTGGCTCATTCAAACCTTGTTGAGCCGTTACCAATAATGGTAATGTAGTTTCAATTACTTCAGAATCTCCCTCGACATCACGCGTAACGGTCACATTATCACCGTCAATGTTTAATTCAGTAATCGTTGTGATGTAAGGAATGTTTAATTGTTCTGCAACACGTGGCCCAACTTGACCTGATCCGCCGTCAATCGCAACGTTTCCTGCGATAATAAGATCTACTTCTTGTTCTTTTAAGTATTGAGAAAGGATGGTCGACGTTGTAAACTGGTCTCCATTTTCAATATCATCTTCAATATTAATTAATACCGCTTTATCAGCACCCATTGCTAACGCTGTTCGAAGTTGTTTTTCTGCTTCTTCTGACCCAACTGATACTACAGTCACATCTCCACCATGTTCGTCTCTAACTGTAATCGCTTCTTCTACTGCATATTCATCGTATGGATTAATGATGAATTCAGCTCCATCTTCATTAATCATTCCGTTTGATAGGGCAATCTTTTCTTCTGTATCAAAAGTTCTTTTTAATAATACGTAGATGTTCATTCTATTCCCTCCTAAAATTCAAACATTCATTTCTTTAGAAATTTTAAGATAATTCAGCATAAAAAATTTTTAAGAGGGAGGGAGAATGCGTTTCACACATTTTATCCCTTGTTCCCACTTTTAAGCCAAAATTTTTTACTCTACTAATCAACCATTTTACTGATTTCCCAATAAACAGGGACTTACATTCAAACTATTTTCCTGTAAATTCAGGCGCTCTTTTCTCAATGAAAGCCTGTATACCTTCTTTTCCGTCTTCTGACATAAAAACTTCACCAAATAATACAGCCTCACGATCTACACCTTCGTAGAAGTTATCCGTATTTGTATACGAAAGTAGCTCAAGAGCAGCCTTGACAGAAACAGGGCTTTTCTTAGTCAATTTCAAACATAATTCCTCAGCTTTTTTAAAAACTTCTTCTTCTGTAAAGGAAGCATTCGCTAGTCCCCATTTTACTGCTTCCTCACCAGAAATAGAGTCGCTTGTTAACAGCATCTCGGTCGCCTTCGCTCTTCCTACTAATCTAGGTAACCGTTGGGAACCAGCAAATCCTGGAACTAACCCTAATTGCAACTCAGGTAAACCAAGCTTTGCGTTGTGACTTACATAACGAATGTGGCATCCCATCGCAAGCTCTAAACCTCCACCTAATGCTGCGCCGTGTATAGAAGCTACAATCGGCTTCGAGAAGTTTTCCATTCTTCCGAATAGCTCCTGACCTTTTTTAGCTAGCTGTTCAAACTCTTTTCCGCTTTGAACCGTTGTAAATTCCTTAATATCCGCGCCAGCTGAGAAAAATCTTCCCTCACCATGAAGCAAAAGCACACGGACGCGATTGTCAAATTCCACTTCATCTAAAACTTGAGATAATTCCCTGATAAGTCCACTAGATAATGCATTAGCTGGTGGACGTTGTATCGTAATATACGCCACCTGGTTTTCAATTCGACAAGTTAAAAAGTCCACGACACCTTCTCCTTTAAAGAAGTTATAATTTTGCTCCGCAACCATTTGTTATTAAATGATGTACCGTTGGTGCAAGAGCAATGAGATCATATTTTTGTTCATTCATCACCCATGTTGTAACAGACTCGTCAATCGTTCCAAAAATCATTTGCCTCGCCATTCTTACATCCAGATCCTCAGCAAATTCTTTAAGTTCTATCCCTTCGCGTAAAACGGCGTCTACTAGCATCAAATATTCTTTTAATACAGCATTGATTTTTAATCGAAGGTCTTTATTTGATTGACGAAGCTCGAGCTGTGTGACAATCGCCAAATGATGATCTTCAGAAAGCAATCTAAAATGATTTTCAATCATTACTAATAACTTCTCTTTTGCAGAATGTTTTCCTGCAATGACTTCTTTTGTTTTTTCTACAAACAGACCCATTTTCTCTTCAAATAAGGATATGAGAATATCTTCTTTATTTTTAAAATAAAGATAAATTGTACCGTCTGCTACTCCAGCCTGTTTGGCAATTTTCGAAACTTGTGCTTGATGATAGCCATTTTCAGCAATAACAATAACGGCTGCATCAATAATCTGCTTATATTTTGGCTTATTCTTTTTCAAAAGGCTATCACCTTCCTTGTTGTGAATAATGAATGATGGTTCATTCATAATTTAATAATAAAATTTTACTCATTAATTGTCAAGCTGAATATTCGACAGCTTGGCTCCTTTTTCCCTAAAAAAAACGACCGGTTACTACATTTTACCCTATTTTATTTTCTTCTTCTATTTTTTTACGTTCTTCATCCACAAGGGCTCTTCTTAGGATTTTCCCAACGGCTGTTTTAGGGAGTTCCTTTCTAAATTCATAAACCCGTGGTACCTTATAGGCAGCTAAATGTTTTCTCATAAATTCATTTAATTCTTTTTCTGTTGTTGTACTATTTTCTTTTAATACGACATACGCTTTCACCGTTTCTCCTCGATATGGATCTGGAATTCCGACAACGACTGCTTCTTGCACAGCAGAGTGTTCATAAATAACTTCTTCAATTTCACGAGGATAAATATTAAAGCCTCCAGCAATAATCATATCTTTTTTACGATCAACAATAAAGAAATATCCGTCCTCATTCATATAACCAAGATCCCCAGTAAAAAACCACCCATCACGTAAGCATTGATCTGTTTCCTCCGGACGATTCCAATATCCCTTCATGACTTGTGGACCTTTAATGGCGATTTCTCCGATTTCATTAGGTGGTAATGGTTCTCCTGTCTCCATTGAAAAAATAGCTGCTTCAGTATCCGGCCAAGGTACGCCAATACTTCCCTTAACATACGGATGATCCCATAAAAAATTACAATGCGTTCCAGGAGAGGTCTCCGTTAATCCATATGCTTCTACTACTTTTCCTCCCGTTATCTTTTCAAATTGTTGCTGAATTTCTACAGGAAGAGGAGCAGAACCACTTATGCATGCGTGAATGGACGATAGATCATATTTTTGTATGTCAGGGTGGTTCAATAAACCAATGTACACCGTCGGAGCTCCAGGAAACATTGTAGGTTGTTGTTTATGAATCGTCTTCAATGTCGTTTCGGCATCAAATTTAGGCAGCAAGATCATTTTATAACCTTGCATTACGGATAAAATCATGACCGCTGTCATACCAAATACGTGAAAGAAAGGCAGAATACCTAAAATTCTTTCCTCTCCTTTTTTACACTTGTAAACCCAAGCATCACTCATTGATGAATTTGCTATTAAGTTTTTATGGGTCAGCATAACTCCCTTTGGAAATCCTGTCGTGCCACCTGTATAACACAAAATAGCTAAGTCTTCTTCAAAATCAAATGGAATCGATAATTCTCTTGCTTCCGCTGTTTTTAATATTTCAGTTAGTAAGTGTACATTTCCCCCATGCTCTACCTTAACAGAAATACCGTACTGTTTCTTTTGGATAAATGGATACACAAGGTTTTTTGGAAATGGAAGAAAATCCTTGATAGCGGTTACAATAATATGTTCAAGATTTGTGTTATTTTTTACTTTAGCGACTCTCGGATACAATATATCTAAAGTTAATATGATTTTTGCTCCAGAGTCCTGCAATTGATATTCAATTTCTCTTTCCATATAAAGTGGATTCATTTGCACAACAATTCCACCTGCATATAAGATCCCATAATAGCTAATAACAGATTGAGGAGTATTAGGCAGCATGATGGCGACACGATCGCCTTTTTCCACACCTAAATGCTTTAAATAATTTGCAAATTTTAATGCAGCTTCATGCACCGACTCATATGTGAGCTCTTTCCCCATAAAATGAATGGCTTTGTTTTGTGAGTATTTTTTTGCCGCTTCTGTTAAATAAGCTTGCACCGGTTGATTACGATATTCCAAATGCTCAGGAATTTCTTCCGGGTAATGCTTTAACCATATTTTTTCCATATCAAAATCCTCCCCTATAATTTTTAAAAAATTTGAATATTTATATTCTTCCTTTAATTATAGTATAACTTATTAAGCTGTACAATTATGTTTGGCCTATGAAAATATACCTAAAAACCCTCCAAATATTATCTTTCCCTTCAAAATAAACGAATAAATAAATAGAAATGCTTAGCCATGTTTAGTGAGGAGTCCGTATTGATTAAAGAAGAATCGTAGCGAAAGCCAATTAGCACATTAAATATTTCTTTGGCAAAAGGAGTTTCTATTTGTCTAGATTGATGAGTAGGACAAATAACTTAAAAACGAAGAAGGAACTTCCTTCCATATTAAGGGCGGCCAGAATGCGGCAATAAATACTTCAAAATTCTCTGAAATAAAACCGCTAGTCATTTAGTAATGTTTGAGGAATTGACTCTTTAATCTATCAATAAGATTGGCTAAAATCTTCCATGCTCCATATCCTAAGATAGACTCGAACCCAAAACTAAAAGAGTGATAGACAACTATTCAGTGAGGATTTACAAATAATTTCGATACTAAATCCCTTGAAGATTTCGTCAAAAAAGCTTAGAGCAAGACTCACAAAGTAGCGATCCTAACATAAAAGAAGACGTAAAGATGGTTTACTATCAATAGTAGATTAACCCAAAATAAATCATTAGATTTACATAAATCTTTCATTGTTGTAGGGAAAGAACATACAGAAGAAACTTGTCCCCCTGTGTTTTTACTGATTCTGTTCAGGATAGAAGGACAAGAAAAGTAAAGGGGTTTTGCTTCATGATTATAATACACCAGCATCCTCTTCAATACGTTGTTCTTTTACTTTAGAGGTTTCTCCTTTGGATTTTTTTAAGGATATAGCCATACCGATAAAAATAAATGTAACGCCAGTGACTTGCATGAAAGTAGGACGAAATCCAATTAGGAGAATGTCTAACAAAATGGCAACAGCTGGATCTAAAAATACCAATATTGAAATTAATTTTGTAGACAAATCACGTAAACTATCAAAAAATAGGTAATACACGATACCTGTGTGAATTAACCCAGTTGCAATAATGTATGTCCAATTTATTTGCGTTAACCCCTCAAATGCAGCAAAATCGATGAAAGGTAACAAAAGAAATATACCTAAAAATGTTTGCAAAAAGGTCACTGCATAAGCACTCATGTTTTTGATTCCTTTTCCAAACAATGTTGTGAATGCATAAAATAGTGCTGCCAAAAGCCCCCATATCATCCCGGAAGAAAGTAATGAACCGGATGAGAAATCTTTGTCTATACCAGCAATTAATAGAACCCCTACGAAACAGATAATAATAGACACGACAGAGAATATAGTCAATTTTTCTTTAAAGACAATACTCCCAATTATAAGTACGATAATTGGAGCAAGGTGGTAAATTGATATCGCAATTGTAATAGAAGTGTTTTCAAAGGATTTAAATAGAAATACCCAATTAAACACTAAGAAAAAGCCACACACTAGGATTTGAATAACTTCTTTTATTTCCCATTTATCTTGTTTGTATTGTCCCGTTATTAGCCAACATAAACTTAGAAAGACGGTTGCAAAAATACACCGAACAAATACCAATTCAATTGAGGGTAAATTTGTTTGTACAGAGAAAAATCCCACTGAACCAAAAATGATCATTGATAAAATCATTTTTAAAGCAGGCAACGATATTCTATTATTAAAAGCCTGTTGAACCAACTCTATTCCCCCTCATTCATAATAAATTCAATTCATTAACGGCAAGAAAAGCACCCACCTTATATTGAAGGTAGCAGGTGCCTGAATAATCAATCCCTGATGCCTATCAACCATTAATGGTATATCTTTATATGCTTTGTATTTTACTTGTGAAAACCTTTGATTACACCTTTATTAGAAGACATAGAACCTTGGCATTACTACTATGATAATTTTTAACTTTCTTCCATTAGCGTCCACATTATATCAAGAAAGAAAATATATTTAATGTATACACAATAATAAAAGGGTAATCATATCAATATATATCATAATATAACATTATTAAAATAGTTCAAGATTAAATTAACTTTTTTATAAAAATTTTCCATTTTATTTATTAAACATTTCTAGAAATATATACTCTGGTTGATATTATCTTCTAGTTAATGAAATTATTTCTTGTACATTTTTTAGCATTTTGAAATAATTAACATTACATTAATAGACCATATTATTCCGTCTAAATCGATGAGAATAACTGTAGTAAAATAAAGAGCCTTTTCCATGGAAAATGAATAAATACACCTATTTTGCATGATTGATTGAGAATGTTGATAGTTTACAAAGGAGCGACAGTAATTATGATCATAGAGCAAGCAGATGCTATGTTATTAGGAAACATAAGAAAGAAGAATATGGACGCAATTATTACATGGTTTGATCAGCGAAAACATCTATTCTATAAAACGGGCTTCGTTTTTTTGAGGAACACTCAGGAGGTGGAAGAAGCTTTCTATCAATCCATCGTAACCGTATATGGTCAAGTTCATCGTCAAAAAAAGGATAACTACCTAGAAGCATGGATGACCTCCATTTTCATAAAGGAATGTCAAAGCATTACAAAGTCGGAAAATAGCGTGCTAATTTCAGAGGAAGAAAGTAAGACTTCACAATCCTTCATTCATGCATTAAGTAAGCTTGAAAGTCATTTTAAAGAGCCGATTGTGCTAGCTTATTTACTTGGTTTAACGCTGGATGAAGTCGCTCATATCCTCCAAGTGTCAATAGAAACGCTAAAATCCCGTTTGTTTACAGGAATACGCTTACTTCAAAAAGAATCCCCAAAAAGCTGTATAGATGTTCATGGAAAATTTATCGACTATTTAGGAAGAAGCTTACCTAGAGCAGAAAAGATTGAATTAGAAATTCATTTACAAACGTGTGAGGGGTGCAGGCATGAATTAGCTGCCTTTCAAGATACAATCCTCTCACTATCTAGTAAAACGGATGATATCCAGATACCTGCTAGTTTAATAGAGAATATTAAAAATAAGGTGACTGAAACGGAAAGAAGAAAAGAAAAATTGAAAAGGAAAAAGACAAAATGGATGGTTGTGGCCTCCTCCTTTGCTTGTCTTTTGATTTTCCTAGGTTTTGTTACAAATGGTTTTACAAGCGTATATTATGCTTGGGAAGACTGGCAACAACAAGAAGATGAACTATTACGCGAATATTATAAAAGTGGTTTAGGTGAACGGCTTAACCTAGAAAAAGAAAGCAATGGGGTAAAAGTAACGATTAAAAGCGCCATAGCTGATGAATTTCAGACACTTATCTATTATGAAATTGAGGATACTACAGGTGAAAATCAATATGTGGTGCCCCATTATGATGACGGTGTTACGATTGAAAATGAACAGGAGATAATGAACACAAATGTATTGAAAATATTTCCCCCTAATCATTTTGAAGAAATAGAAAAAAACCAAAATAAAAACGTATACAACGGAATCATTAGTTTATACCCAATTATTTCCGACAATGAGACGTTGGAATTAAGACTTACTCAACTTATGAAAGTGGTACAATCCTCTAATGCAGTTGAAGCTTGGAGGAATACATACGAGGAAAGTGAATTTACGCAGGGTGACTGGCGTTTTGACATTCCTGTAAAAAAACACTCTTCCATTGCACATGAATTAGATATAGAAACGGAGATAAACGGAATCCCATTTACATTTGATACACTTACTATAGCTCCAACCGTGACGCTATTAGACTATAGCTTTGATGTTGACGAAAACAATAAAAGGAAGGAGTTTACATTTGGAAGCCTTGAATCAAGGAAAAAGAAAGCGCAATTTAAAGGGAACCATTTAAAAAACTATTTAAATGGAGATAGTACCTCTTCACAAGCAAGTTTTGAAACAATTTATTTTGAAGAGCTAACTGACCTAAAAATTCCTTTCTTAGTAATGGGTACCCATACAGATCATTCAGAAACATTCCCTATCGATGTTTCAAAGGACTTCCCACAAACCTTTCAATACTTAGGGAACACCATTTCCATTGACAAGGTAACAGTAGGAAATCCAACAGAAATCGTTCTAACAGATGCACCACCTGAAAGCAGAGCGTATAATGGGTTGGGTTTTTATATAAAGCCACCAGAACAGGAGGCAGATGGGAGATTTAGCATTGAACATGAGGTGGAAGGATTTTATTTTGATAAAAATGGGAACAAATACGAAAAAGATGAAATATCATACGATTCTGAGACGTTCTCTCAACTTCGGTTTCTTTCAACAACTCACAATTTAACATATTCATACCCTAAATCTTCTGACAAACAATTTATTCCAGAAGAAATAATTATTTATGGCTATAGTACTTCAGAATTTCTTGATGACGTAGTGAATATTTCCATAGATTAAATTGCCTACTATTACTTAAAATACATGCTATTATTTAAAGGAAATTAACTATTTAAAGGACATAAATACTCTAATAGTAAAAAAATTTTCTATGGATAATTAGCCATTTTGATTACTCTTGAATCAAAGTGGCTATTTTTCTATTTATAGCTTCCAAAAACTATATTGATTACTTGTCAACTATGGAAGAAGCTTTTCTGTGGATGAATACGTAGAAAAAGGAAGACCTTTTCTTGTAGAATTAAGTTACCAGACCATTTCCAAAGAAAAGAGGCCTTTTTCAAGAATAAACCTTCTATGCATAATCAACGTTTTCATATTTTTAAAAGGAGCGACAGTAATTATGATCGTAGAGCAAGCAGATGCTATATTATTAGGAAACATAAGAAAGAAGAATATGGACGCAATTATTACATGGTTTGAACAGCGAAAACATCTATTTTATAATACGGGATTCGTTTTTTTGAGCAATACTCAGGAAATGGAAGAAGCTTTTTATCAAGCGATTGTAACCGTACATAATAAGGTTCATCGTCAAAAAAAAGATCGCTATTTAGAAGCATGGATGGCCTCCATTTTCATAAAGGAATGTCAAAGTATTTCAAAAGATGGGCTGGAAAATAGCTTGCTCATTTCAGAGCCTTCACAATCTATCATTCATTCATTAAGTAAACTAGAAAGTCACTACAAAGAGCACATTGTGCTAGCCTATATACTTGGTTTTACGCTAGATGAAGTCAGTCATATTCTTCAAGTTTCGATTGAAACGGTAAAATCTCGTCTGTTTACAGGAATACATTTACTTCAAAAAGAATCCTCAGAAAGCTGTACCAATGTTCAAGGAACATTTATCGATTATTTAGGAAAAAACTTACCAAGACCAGAAAAGGTTGAATTAGAAATCCATTTACATACGTGTGAAGGGTGTCGACATGAATTGTCTGCCTTTCAAGATACAATCCTTTCTCTATCTAATAAAACAGATGACATCACGATTCCTGATAATTTAATAGAGAAAGTTAAAAATAAGGTGGCTGAAACGGAAAGAAGAAAAGAAAATTTAAAAAGGAAAAAGACAAAATGGATGGTTGTGGCCTCCTCCTTTGCTTGTCTTATGATTTTCCTAGGTTTTGTTACAAATGGTTTTACAAGCGTATATTATGCTTGGGAAGACTGGCAACAACAAGAAGATGAACTATTACGCGAATATTATAAAAGTGGTTTAGGTGAACGGCTTAACCTAGAAAAAGAAAGCAATGGGGTAAAAGTAACGATTAAAAGCGCCATAGCTGATGAATTTCAGACACTTATCTATTATGAAATTGAAGATACTACAGGAGAAAATCAATATATGATGAATCCTTATAATGATGGTATTACGATTGAGAATCAACATAAGTTAACAAACAGTGATCTGATTCACCAGTATTTTATAAATATATTGAGGGAAAAAGAAAAAAACAAAAATAAACAGGTATACAAAGGAACCATTAGTTTATCCCCAATTGTTTCGGATCAAGAGACTTTAGAAGTGAGGGTTACTCAGCTTCAGAAGGTCGTTGATGACTCCTCAATTGGGATAGGAGCATACGCGGAGATGGACTACACTAGTGGGGACTGGCATTTCAACATTCCTGTAAAAAAACATTCTTCCATTGAACACAAATTAGATCAAGAAGTAGAGATTGACGGCACTCCAATAAAATTTGAGAAACTAACCATTGCTCCAACCATTACACTATTAGAGTATAGCCTTCACAGTGGTGAAGAAAACATGAGAATTCAAGGTATTCAATTTGATAGACTTGAGTCAAAGAAAAAGAATGCACAATTTAACGGGGATATTTCATCAAATCTTTTTAATGGAGATAGAATGACTGCACAAGCAAGCTTTGAGCCCCTTTATTTTGATAAACTACATGAACTTAACGTTCATTTTTTCTCAATGCAGTCATCTACAGATCATTTCAAATCATTTGAGATTGATGTATCAGAAGGCTTTCCTCAAAGCTTTCAATATTTAGGGAACAACATCTCTATTGAAAGGATTACAGTAGGGAATCCAACAGAAATCATTATAACTGAGGAGTTTTCTGAAAGTAGAACCTATGATCAATTGGATTTTGAAATCACACCGGAAAATGAGAAAAATAACTTTAGGACGGAATTATCAAATTGGGAATATTCGTATTACGATAAAAACGGAAACAAATATGAAGAGGATGAAATTACGTACGATTTTGACACGTTTTTTAAACTTAGATTTATTCCTACACGCCATGAAATAAACTACACGTATGATAATTCTGATGAGTCATTCATTCCAAAAAAACTAAAGATTAATAGGTATATCCAAACAAAATATCTTGATGATGTAGTGAATATTTCCATCGATTAATGTAACTTTGTATTTTGAGTAGAGCCAACATTGGAATGGAATAAACTATACGGAAGATATAAATGATAAAAATAAAATCGTTAATTATTCCGTTATTTTTTTAAACCATGAAAAAGGCTGCCGACTTTGTCGACAGCCTGAAAGAACACTCTTTCAACCCTATACAAAAAAGAGTAGATAAATAATTCCCACTGCAATAAATACACCGCATAATGCAATTAACACTTTTGCCAATGTTTCCATATTCTTCTCTCCTTAGGAAATTCCTGCTCCTATAACATAAGATAAGCCAACGGATATGACTAATGATATAAATCCAACTGCTCGATTATCCTTGGCAATTTCATCATCAATTTTAAATCTTGGTGTTAAAAATTCATAGATAAAATAACTAATGATTAATAGGAAAAAGCCATATACTCCCCACCCAATCATTTTAAAAAAACCGTCATGTTGAGCGATAGAGTGAGAAAAGATATTCGCTATCCCAAAGATTTTACCACCTGTTGCCATCGCAACAGCCATATTCCCTTTTTTAATTTCTTCCCAGTTTCGATATTTTGTCACGATTTCAAAAATCGTCAAAAATAAGACTAAGCATAAGATGACGACAGAAAAATATCCCGCCGTTTGAACCAACCCATTTTCCCAAAATGAAATTTTCATCATTCTTTCTCCTTATGACTTATTTAAACTCAATCACCGATACTCCAGATCCACCTTCACCTGCTTCTCCGAGTCGAACTCGTTTAACAGACCGATGATTTTTAAGGAATTCCTGCACTCCATGCCTAAGTGCACCGGTTCCTTTTCCGTGAATAATGGATACCTTAGGATATCCTGCTAGCAAAGCATCATCAAGATATTTTTCAACACGAACTAGAGCATTTTCAAATCGCTCACCACGTAAATCCAACTCCAGCCCTACATGGAAGTCCTTCCCTTTAACAGTGGCCAGTGGTTTTGATTCAACTACTTTTTCACCTTTAATAAATTCTAAATCTGATTCTTTCACTTTCATTTTCATAATACCCATTTGCACTTGCCATTCCGTATCAGAAACCTTTTTAAGTAAAGATCCTTTTTGGTTAAATGAATGTACTTTTACTTCATCTCCAGGCTTTAACGTTCGTGCCGTTTTTTGTGACGATTTTGCCTTCACTTTTTTCTGAATTTGTGGTGTAGCATCCTCCAACCGTTTCTTCGCTGAAATCAATTCATGCTCCTTCACTTCAGCACCTTTTTGAATGCGAAGCTGACGAAGTTCACGAACAATTTCTTCCGCTTCTTCTTTTGCCTTCTCAACAATTTGAGTTGCCTTGATTTTCGCCTTTTCATTCAGTTCGTCTTCTTTTTCATAATACTGAATCATTTGCTTCTGTAAATCTTTATGCAGCTTTTCTGCTTGACGCATCAGCTCTCTTGCTTCTTTTTCTTCTTTTTCGGCATTTCGTTTAGAATCCTGCAAAGATGCAATCATACTTTCAACTTGTTTACTATCTGTACCAATATGACCTTTTGCGTGGGTAATCACGTCTTCAGGTAAACCAAGGCGATTAGAAATTTCAAAAGCGTTACTTCTCCCAGGCACCCCAATTAATAATCGGTACGTTGGACTTAACGTTTCAATACTAAACTCTACACTAGCGTTTACAACGCCTTCACGATTATAACCGTACGCTTTTAATTCAGGGTAATGAGTCGTTGCAACAACCCGTGCCCCTTTACTATACACGGTGTCAAGAATAGAAATGGCTAATGCTGCACCTTCTTGAGGGTCTGTTCCCGCTCCGAGTTCATCAAATAAAACTAAACTATCATGTGTAACTTCTTTGAGTATTTGAACAATATTAACCATGTGAGAAGAAAAGGTAGATAAGCTTTGCTCAATTGACTGCTCATCACCAATATCTGCAAATACGTTTGAAAACACAGCTAGCCTAGAACCATCAAGTGCAGGCACTTGTAAGCCAGCTTGAGCAAGCAATGTACAAAGGCCCATTGTTTTTAATGTCACCGTTTTACCACCGGTATTCGGTCCAGTAATCACAATGGACGTAAATTCTTCCCCTAAGTATATATCATTCGGAACTGCCTCATCGATTGGTAACAGTGGGTGACGAGCTTTATGAAGCTTTATTATACCGGAGGCATTCATAATAGGCTTTGTTCCTTTAATTGTTTTCCCATACTTTGCTTTTGTGAACATAAAGTCAATCTCTGCGAGCACCTTCACCACTTCGATAAGCTCCACTGCATGGTCACTTACTTTAAGCGTTAACTCTAATAAGATTTTTTCAATTTCTTCTTGCTCTTTTAGTTTCCATTCGCGCAAGCTATTGTTTAATTGAACAATGGCTTCTGGTTCAATAAACAAGGTTTGTCCTGAGGCTGACTGGTCATGAATAATCCCGCCGTAATGCCCTCGATATTCTTGTTTAACTGGAAGGACAAACCGGTCATTACGAATGGTAATGATCGCGTCTGACAGCATCGTTTGGGCATTTTTTGAACGGACCATTCCTTCAAGTTTTTCACGAATTCTACTTTCTGTCATACGTAATTGTGTGCGTATACTTTTTAAATTTGAGCTCGCACTATCTAATACTGCTCCATTTTCATCGATTGATTCTTTAATTTCCTTCTCAAGTGGCGTTAAAATCGCCATTCCTTGTATTTTTTCCTCAAGGATAGGCAAAACTTCTCCATCTTCTACTAGCTGATCAATAAATTGTCTGATCATTCTGCTCGCATAAATCGTACTCGCTGTTTCGACTAGTTCTTGTGGGCTTAACACTCCACCAATCTCTGCTCGTTTAACATGTGGACGAATATTGAAAATCCCACCTAATGGAATATGCCCTTTAAGGCGAAGGACAGTCGCGGCTTCATCTGTCTCTGCTTGCCACTTCTGTACCTCCTCTAACGAAGAGGAAGGCAATAAATTCTCAACTTTTTCTTTTCCAAGAGAGGAAGAGGCAAACGCCAAGAGTTGTTCTTTTACTTTATCAAATTCTAATGTTCTTAAAACCTTTTTATTCATTTCAGTTTTCCTTCTCCTATTATCTGTCGTTATTTCTATTTAAGAATGCAAGGAGCTCCTTTGGCGAGCTAGCATTTAGGACATTCTTTGATAACACCCAGCCCTTTTTCGCTGTTTTAATGCCTAATTCCATAAACGCAAAATGCTCTGTACTATGAGCATCAGTATTAATCACTAGCTTCACACCAGCCTCTTGAGCCTTTTGTATATTTTTGGCCGATAAATCAAGTCGATTCGGATTCGCATTAAGTTCTAAAGCGGTATTGGTTTTCTTTGCAAGCTCAATAAGCATATCCATATCGACATCATAACCTTCTCTACGTCCGATTAATCGTCCTGTTGGGTGCGCAATGATATCGACGTGAGCATTTTCAAGCGCTGTCGTTAGTCGTTTCATGATTGTTTCTCGTGGTTGTGAAAAGCTTGAATGAATGGAGGCTATTACAATATCTAATTCATTTAATAATTCATCATCATAATCCAATGTTCCATCTGGCAGAATATCCATCTCTATTCCTGCCAATATTAAAATATCTTCGTATTTATCATTCAGCCTTCGAATTTCTGTTATTTGCTGACGAACCCGCTCTGGTGATAATCCGTTTGCTACTTTTAAATAGTGAGAGTGGTCGGTAATGGCCATATATTGATAGCCAAGTCTTCTGCATTCATTCACCATTTCTTCAATGGAGTAGGCGCCATCCGACCACGTCGAGTGCATGTGAAGATCGCCCTTAATGTCACCTGAATGAATTAAGCCTTCCCATTTAGCGGTTTCATCTATTTCCGTTCCATCTTCACGAAGTTCTGGTGGAATCCACGGAAGATCAAAGTGTGCGAAAAAATCAGCTTCTTCTGCAAAGGTAAGAATCTCACCTGTCTCGATGATTTCCACTCCATATTCACTAATTTTCTCTCCTCTTTCCTTCGCGAGTTGTCTCATTCGAACGTTATGATCCTTCGATCCAGTAAAATGGTGAAGGGCCGTTGCGAATTCTTCTGGTTTCACAAGTCTAAAATCCACTGATACTTCGTAGTCAAAGTCAAACACTAAAGAGATCTTTGTATCTCCGTTTGAAATCGATTCTTTTACTGCTTCAAATGAAAGTAATTCGTTCCTCACTTCTTGAGGTTGTTCGGTTGCAATAATATAATCTAAGTCTTTAACGGTTTCCCTAAGACGTCTAAAGCTTCCTGCACGCGAGAAGGTTTGAATACTCTTCACTTCGTTAAGCTTTCGTTCCAGCTTCTCCGCAATAGGGGTTACATAAGCGATTGGGAGTCGTTCTGGGCGTGAGCCTACTTTTTCAATGGCAGCTAGTATTTTTTCTTCAGTTTTTTTTCCAAATCCAGAAAGAGTTTGAACCCTTCCTTCTTCACATACCCTCTTTAAATCCTCAATGTTTTCCACCCCAAGCTCTTTGTAGAGCTTAGCTATCTTCTTTCCACCCAAACCTTGAAGCTGAAGTAATGGGACTAATCCTTTTGGGACTTCCTGCTGTAATTCTAGTAAAACTGATGACGTACCTTCTTGTATGTATTCGCTAATAACAGCAGCTGTCCCTTTTCCAATCCCGCTTATTTTCGTAAAATCCTTTATTTCACTTAGCGACCTGTCATCGTTTTCTAAGGATGCCGCCGCTTTTCTAAAAGCGGATATTTTAAAAGGATTTTCTCCTTTTAATTCCATATAAATAGCAATTTGTTCTAACAGACGAATGATGCTCTTTTTATTCACGCTCACGATTTTCACTCCTATCGCTGAACTTCTTCTCTTATCTATAGTATCAGAAAGAGAAAACAAAAGAAAAACTTCTCTATTATAATAGAGAAGTTAAGGGGCCGAGACGTATTCAATCCACCATTCTTTAAATTGGTCAGAAAAAATTGGCGTATGTTTTATCATCATTTCGGCTATAAAAGATTCATTGATTGCCGTCTGAATCAACCCAATCGGTAAAAGTGCTGAAATATATAATAGAATAAAGACAATTAAGTATATTTCCAAAAAGCCCAGTATAGCACCTGCTAAAGAATTAAATTGTTTCAACAACGGAAAATGTGCTAAAAAATCAAGCATGGAACCGATAATCTGCATCACTATTTTCACCGAAAAAAAGATAAGGGCAAAAGCAATTGCTCGATAATAAGCTCCATCTAAATTTGTTGTATCAAAAATCATTTTTAATGTTGATTGATCATCTAACGCGGGGTAAGGGATCCATAGTGTTAATTTAGGCGCCAGGTCTCCGTGATATATATAGGCAATTACAAACGCAACGATGAACCCAGTCATATGTATAAGCTGTAAAATGAAACCACGACGCAAACCAATTAAAAATGATATCACAAAAATAATTAGTAAAATTAAATCCAACATGACTTCTTCAGTCCTTTATTTTTTTTACTTCTTCCTCTAATTGTTCTATCTGTTCTTTTAATTTAAGATAATCATGTACAGCGTTTACAGCAGTGAGGACTGCTAACTTGTTGATGTCTAACGAAGGATTCTTAGAGCTAATCTCTCTCATTTTGTCGTCCACCATTGACGCAACTAAACGAACATGACTTGTAGATTCAGTACCTACAATGACATACTGGGTTCCATAAATATCAACTGTTGTGCGGTTTTTTTGTTGTTCCGACAATTTAATAGCCCTCCAATCTACAGAATCCTAAACAATATGATACCATGAAAATAAGAGATTTGGAAAAGATTTTTGTCTGATAGAGTCGTATAACGAAAAGGAGCGATTTAATTGAGTAATACAGTGATTAAATGTGATACCGCTACTCTTCACAAACTAAAAGTAGCCTATCAACCTCACCTGACGGAAAAACAGCCACCGAATACGTTGTTTATGGCTAAAATAAATGGTTGTACCATTACTGCTTATCAATCTGGAAAGGTTCTGTTTCAAGGTGGCCATCATACAGAGGAGGCAGCAAAATGGGGGGATGCTCTTCAACCTACAAAAGGGTCGTCCACCCCAAAAGCTTCCACTGCTCTCCCGCAAAACTTCTCCACTTTATCCGTAATCGGGTCCGATGAAGTAGGGACAGGAGATTTTTTTGGTCCTATGACCGTCGTCAGTGCCTATGTATCGAAAGAGAATATTCCATTAATTAAAGAATTAGGCGTTCAAGATTCTAAAAATTTGAAGGACGAGCGAATTGTCAAAATTGCTCAAGACATCCTTCACGTCATCCCGTACTCATTACTCATTTTACCGAACCCAAAATACAATGAGCTACAAAAGAAAGGAATGACACAAGGAAAGATGAAAGCCATTCTTCATAATAAGGCACTCCTAAATTTACAAAGAAAAATAGACCCCGTAAGACCTGATGCGATATTAATTGATCAATTCGCACAAAAAGAGGTATATTTCCGTCACCTTAAAGGGCAAAAGGAGGTGTGCAAGGAAGACGTATACTTTAGTACAAAGGGTGAAAGTGTCCATTTAGCAGTAGCTGCTGCTTCCATTCTTGCTCGGTACGCCTTTTTGAAAGAATGGGATAAGTTATCCGCAAAAATAGGGTTTACGTTACCTAAAGGAGCAGGGCCAATTGTCGATAAAGCAGCAGCCCGGCTTATTCGAGCAAAAGGCGAGCAAGCACTTTGGGAGTATACGAAGGTTCATTTTGCTAATACCGAAAAGGCAAAGAGACTTCTTTAACTGCCTACATAGCTAACATCGAGTAAAATTCAAAATAAAGAAGCCGCAACACTTATTAACACTTCAGTGCGGCTTTTCCCTTTTCTAGCTGTCAAAATTCCTAATGCGCAGTAAAGTGAGCTAGTGCATCTTTATTTTTTCCACACTTATCTCACTGATGTCTTAATAGAGCACGCAAATAAATCAAACAACTATTGCCTCACATCAACAACCTCTTCCATCCATCACCTTCACTACTTCGATTGAAAGAGGTGATACAATAGCCGTTCACGATCGTCAAAAAATTGCTTCATCAGCACATAATGGCTCGTTTCTTCTAATGCTACTTCCTTCATACTATCCTCCGTAATTTGGAGAATTTTTGCATTAGGATAGGCCATTACGATAGGTGAATGCGTTGAGATGATTAACTGTGAACCTTCCTTTACTAGCTCGTCGATTCTTGCAAGCAATGAGACTTGTCTTAATGGGGAAAGTGCAGCTTCAGGTTCATCTAAAATATATAATCCTTCCCCTTGAAATCGATCAATAAACGTAGCAAAAAAGGATTCGCCATGCGATTGTTCATGAAGCGATTTCCCACCAAAAGCATCAATAATTTTAGGCCCAAATACCTCTTTATCTAGCTCTTCTATATTCGTCGCGACATTGTAAAAGGATTCTGCTCGGAAAAAGAAACTATCTTTTGGACGATTTACTCCCTTTGCTATTCGAAGAAAATCTTCTAAGTTAGAATGAGAGTCATAGCTAGAGAAATTAAAATTACGTGAGCCCCCTTCAGGATTAAATCCTAATGAAAGTGCAATACCCTCTAAAAAGGTTGATTTCCCCATCCCATTCTCTCCAATAATAAATGTAACATTTGGGTGAAAGGTGATTTCTTCAAATGTTTGAATCACAGGTAAATTGAGTGGAAATTCGTCATACGAATGAATAGCTTCCTTTTTCAACTGAACCGCCTTAATATATGTTGTTGCGTCCGACAGGATCATAAAAAAGCTCCTCCCTTCTTGCAGTCTAGCACTTTATTTTTTCTATACGATTTCATTTAATCCTTTTATTTTTTCATTTGAACTGGTAATTCATTATAATATTTCTTAAAAAATTCATTCAATATAAGTCGGTGACTTTTTACGATAGAATTTGGTAGCTCTTCAGGAGCATAAAACGCCATCGCAATTGATTCAGAAGAATCAACTTGTAAGCTTCCCTCAAATTCATTAGAGTAATAAGCCACTGTCACAACATAAAATTCATCCCCATTTTCAGCCACGATAAACTGATCTGAACCAGAATAAACATTGATTAACTGTAAATCTCGAACGGCGAGTCCCGTTTCTTCAAATATTTCACGAATGGCGACTTCCTCAGTGGATTCACCTAGTTCCATTAGGCCTCCTGGAATCCCCCAAGCACCGTTTGGATGTCTTCGCTGTTGTAAAAGAATCTTTCCTTCTTCATTTATGAGAATAGCAACAGCCCCCACAAAAATAAGTGGTCGTGTTCCAACCACTGCTCTTAACTCTTCTATGTACCCCATCTATATTACCCCCTTCATTTATTAAATGGTAACGATGAAACATCGATCATTTCTCTCTTCAACTATTACAAGGAATCCTTTTTGAATCTTACGTTTTACAAACGTCGATTCTCTTCAATACCTATAGATTGCTTCCTCTCTTCTAGCCAATAATTCTTATGTAAATCAGACATACTTCATAACGTTCACGGTTCCATTATAGCATTGAACTTTCTGTTGGTTGGATGTTTTTTCCTTTATAAATATTTCAATGGAGGAGTCAAGTCGACACGCACGAAGTAACGCTCATGATAACTTGACACCTGTTCATCGCCTTATGTTTTACGTATTTTTATCAGGCGGTCCAATAATAACACCCTCTGTTCCCTCTATTGGTTTGAGTGCTTTTTCCATTTTTTTCGGGTTAATATTATATGCATTTTCATAAACTTCGAGGGGAGTTCTTGTGAGCATTGTAGAGCCTTCTTGAGTTTGAATCTGATCATTGTTAAAAAATAAGAGTAGATTCGTGTTATCCTCATCTGCTACAATCCAGTGCCAATATCCCATTGGAATGAATACTGTCTCTCCCCTTTTCGCAAGCTTTAACGTCTGCCTTTTATTTGTTGTTGGATCTAAAACACTAACGGTTGCTGCACCTGATATAAGATAAACTAATTCCCACGCATTTGTATGCCAATGTGGCTCACGAATGAATCCTTTTGACAACCGAAGATCTGCTATCGACCCTCCAATCATGGCTGGCATTTGGGTGGAGCTTAAGAGAAAAGCAATATTTTCTGGATTACGTTCAAATAAAATACTTTTTTCTATATCAAAAAATAAGTTTGGCGTCCCTTTTCCTGTTAAGTTCCGATTATCAGTAATGTATCCCGACGTTGGATTCGTCATTCATTTACCCCCTTTCATTCATTTAACTCCTTATTAAAATATGAACAAACATGACGGATGTTCTGATTATTACGAATGGAACCCTTAACCTTCTTACCTAAACCCATCCTATATTTTATTAGCCTCTTCCCGTTTAAATTTTCTTAGTTATTTTTCTATTTACTAGCTTATTTTTTCTAATTGTATTAAAGGAGTTCATAGGGAATGCAACTGTTAACATGGACGAGCCTACGCACTAATCTAACTGTTAAAACCCTTCTCTGAATTATTCTCGTGGCTTGCGGCAATTCCATGATAAACTATCATTATTAACGATAGATTGCGAGGGATTTAGTATGCCAGATTGGTCCTATCACGTACTATTTCAACCCATTTTAACGAAGCTCTCTCCTTATTCATCAAGAGAGTTCATTCACAGACGAATGAACACCATTGCCTCTCTCCCATTCGGATCACAGATTATACATTTTCTAGGAAGAGAAGAATGTTCTCCTAAGCTTCGTCAAGACCTGGGTGGAATCGAATTCAAAAACCCTGTAGGACTTTCTGGGAAAATCGATCCCTTATTATCTGGTACGAAAGCATTTTCCAACTTAGGCTTTGGCTTCCTAGAATTAGGTCCCATTACATTGAAGCCAAGAGTCGATGCACAACTTCCAACCATTAACCGCGAAAAGCATTTGATTTCCTTTCCAGCGAAACCTGAGTCCATTGGAATTGATGCAACGATTCAAACGATAATGAAGGTAAAAAAGAAGCAACCACTATTGCTAAAACTATCAGGAACGATAGATGAGATTTCCACCATGATGGATCAACTTGATCCGTATGCAGATGAGTACATTGTTGAAGCAATTGACGCTACCTTTGCCTCACAATCCTCCAAGCCAATTTATCTTACACTCTCCTGTGAGAAAGTAAAAAACCTTACAGAAATCCCTCACTATTTCTCTGGTATTGTATTGAACACCACCCATAATGAGGGGGATCAACTTATACGAAATATTCATCAATTAAGAAGTATAGGGTTTTCTAAATCGATTATTACTTCTGGTGCAATTGAAGAACCAGAACAAGCGTTGGGCTTACTTGATTCAGGAGCAGATTTAGTTATGCTCTCAGATGGGTATGTCTTTTCAGGACCTGGATTAACGAAGCGGATTAATGAAGCGTTATTAGACAGAATGGAACAGCCATTATTTAAACAAGAAGGATGGCTCGCTTATTGGCTCTTCGGACTATTTATCTTGCTTGGCGGAATACTTGCCTTCTTATTTAGTCTCACCACGATTATCCTTCCATATGACGAAGCGTTCTTAAAGATGAAAAAGGAAGCAATCTGGAAATTTAATAATAGAGTCATGTTGTTTATGGCACACGACCGTATGACGTTAGCGGGGACAATGATTTCTGGTGGCATTGTGTATATGACGCTTGCAAAATACGGAATTAAAGAAGGGCTAAAATGGGCAAAGCAAGCTACCGATACTGCAGCCATTGTTGGTTTTTTAGGCATCTTTTTATTTATTGGCTACGGATACTTTGATTGGTTGCACTTACTATTTTGGCTAGTGCTTTTGCCATTTTTTCTTTATGGCTTTTACAAAACAAAAGGCATAACGGGAACTCCTACTTCTCCGAATCGAAAAAATCACACTATTTGGCGAAGAGCATTGTACGGGCAGTTTTTCTTTGTCGTATTAGGCTTTTCCTTTGTCATTGGGGGAATTGTTATCTCCCTTTACGGTGTGACAGCAATCTTTGTCCCAACGGACCTCTTATATATTTGCATGTCACCCGAACAGCTACAATCCTTTAACGAACGGTTGATTCCAGTAATAGCCCATGACCGTGCTGGATTTGGTAGTGCTTTATTAAGCGTAGGACTTCTTGTATTAATGCTTGCGCTTTGGGGCTTTCAGCAAGGGAAGAAGTGGGTGTGGTGGACATTCTTTATCGGTGGACTGCCGGCCTTTTTCACTGCAATCTATATTCATTTCGCTATCGGATATACTAGCTTTATTCATTTACTGCCTGCTTATTTTGCCCTTGCTCTATTTTTCAGCGGATTACTCGCTAGTTATTCCTTCTTTCATAAAAATAGGGATGAATGAAAGGTATATGGGAATTAAAAAAAGCATGGATTACCATGCTTTTTCTTTACCCCAGTGATACATCCAATATCATCATAACGACAAAGCCAACCATTAAGCCTAATGTAGCTAAATCTTTACTACCTGAAGATTGTGATTCGGGTATTAACTCTTCCACAACGACGAAAATCATCGCTCCCGCTGCAAATGCCAATGCGTAAGGAAGAAGGGGTTGAATCAATAGGACGGCTGCTGCGCCAATCACAGCAGCAATCGGCTCAACAATAGCAGAGAGCTGCCCATAATGGAAGGCTTTCCACCTTGACATCCCTTCTCCACGTAAAGGGACAGAGAGAGCTGCCCCTTCTGGCATATTTTGAATACCAATCCCAATGGCAAGCCCAATGGCTCCAACTAACGTAGCATCACCAATACCTAAAGAAGCAGCCCCAAAGGCAACTCCAATCGCTAGCCCTTCAGGAATATTGTGTAAAGTAATCGCTAAAAATAAGAGGGTTGATTTATTTAAACTAGTTTCAGGCCCTTCTGCCTTTTCTTTTGTTTCTCCTAAATGTAAATGAGGGACAACATAATCTAACAACCTGATAAAAAACCCACCTAACAAAAACCCTATTGCAGGAGCTACCCATGGTATCTGTCCGTTTTGCTCACTAAATTCAATGGACGGGGCTAATAAAGACCAAAACGAGGCAGCAATCATCACTCCAGCTGCAAATCCTAACATCATATTTAATGTGTGCTTTTCGATTCGTTTAAAGAAAAAAACTGATGCGGCTCCTAGTGCCGTTAAACCCCATGTTAACAACCCACCAAAGAGTGCTTGTACAGTTGGATTCAGTTCACTTAACCACTCTAACATGATCGTTACTCTCTCCTTAGAAGACAAAATGAATACTTTCATTTTGCCGAAAGGGAGAACGAATGTCAAAAATGAAAGATGCAATTGGAAATATACTACTACTACTTGACAGTACTTGTTGATAAAGCTGTCTAGGTTCCTTACTACTAGGCGTGTTCTTTAAAGTATTGGTTTATAATGTTTTGAAATTCTTCTTGGTTTTCTAAATAGGGATGATGAGCACTTTTTAGTTGATGAACGACCGCATGTTTAAACTGGAATGCTTGATAATGGTGCGGTCCAATAGCATCATCATACTCTCCTGAGATAATTAACGTCGGGTGATTGATTTTTGCTGTCAATTGAGTGAAATTTTGAAAGTACTCCTCCGATGAAAAGACAGTACTTTGAAAATGAGGGTCAGACTGAATACCCACATCTAATTGATCTACATTCTGTTTATTTTTTTCATTAACAAATTGCAATTGATCATATTTTTTTCTTTCTATTAATGTTCTAATTACCTTATTCGCATTTTCTACAATTGCCTTCGTACTGTCTTCTTGAACGAGCTCCTCGTTCCTCTTCCCTAATTGGTCTAAGCCTTTGTTAATTAAATGCTGAAACGAAGCTTTCATATTCAATGTCGCATTTATTAATATTAACCCTTTCGTTCTTTCTGGATAACGGTAAGCATAATTGGTCGCAAGAATGCCACCAAATGAATGCCCCATGACAAACCATTTATCAATTTGAAGCTGTTCTCTCACTTCCTCCATATCTTCTATGAGTCTAGGTAATGAATAATTTCGTTGAGGGTCATGTTGTGATCTCCCACAGCCTCGTTGATCTAAATAAACCATTTTTACGTCCTTTACAAGAGGGTCTACAAGGCTCTGAAAGGAGACTTCCTCCAATACCCTGGGCCTCCATAAAGATACAAGCAGGGCACTTCAGGTTCATCTTTATCTTTATCTGTATCAATAAATTATGTCAATTCGTCACGTGTCACCACTTCCATCGTTACAATCTCCTTTACCAGCTAAATTCTTGATTCACTTGATTACGAAGCTCATATAGTCTCTTCATCGTTTTTTCACCTTGATGTAAGTCCTTTAACTCAAAACAAAATAAATTGGTCAACATGGCAACTGTATGGTAACGATACAATAACTGTACAATTGTTGGGACCCTTGCCATTTCCCTTTCAAAATTTTGATACCCATTGATAAAATCTTCATTTAACAGTCCATATTCATCAATACGCATTAATTCCAGCACTGGATCTCCCATAATTGCATTGGTCCAATCAAATAATGCGACAATTTGATCAGCATCATAAATCATATTTTCCTTACGGATATCCATATGTAGAAATCGTTTTTTTAATGGAAACGATTGAAAAATTGCGTATAGTTCCTCAACAGAGGGGAGTGGTATATGTATGTTCCCTTTCCTCATAGCTAGATTGTTATTTTTTACGATTCTCTCTGAAAGAAAAGCGTGGCAATCCTCGTACAAAATCTCATGATTCGATACGATTTCAATATGATGAAGTTGGTTTACTAATTCTCCCATTTTTCCCTCAGCCATTTCGGGTAGTTCTCCAGAAACAAATCGCTGAACAAGAAAATCAACCTGTTCACTCTGATAAAATAGAAAAATCGAGGGGATGGGGATTCCCTGTTTAGCACAATGATTACTAAGCATGTATTCTTTTTGAAGCCCTTTCCTAGATTCATTGTTTTTTATCCAAGGCACCCTTATCACTACCTCTCCCCACTCTTCTGTTTTCGCCTTAAACACACAATTCTCCACTCCACTTGCTAATGGAACAATCGACTTCACTTTGAATTGTTGTACACTTTCTTGTTTAACTAAATGGAGTAATTCGTTTACTCGATTTTGATGCATAGCTCCCACCAACCTGGACATTTTATTGATAACATTTTTGATGCCATGTTTCGATCACTTCTTCAATAATTTGTAGTGTCTTATTTGAGAAGTTCCTTCTATTTAATCGAAAATAAAGTGATTTCATAAAGGATATAACATTGACCTTTTTCTTATAGAAAGATAAATAGTCTTCATTTACATGTATTTCCTCTAAAATTTCTGAAAGGCTTGAAATCCAATATTGTAAAGAATTTTCACTTACCCCTTTTTCAAGCATTGCTTCAATGACAAAAATCAACCTTTCATCTTCATCATCTGTGTAAACATTTGGCTTCAATAAGCAAGTTTCAATAGCGTAAAAGCAATCACTAGATTTATTTAAGTCAAATAATGGATGTAATATAGCTTGCTGTAATAAATCTGCTCCATGGGCCACACTATGAGCCCAGCCTTTTTCTTCTACATACCCACGAATATCCTTTTCTTTCATTAAATAAGCAATACTTTCATGAATCGCTTTTCTTCCTATCCCTTCAGAAAGAAATGGGCTGAGGCGATCTTTTTCAAGTAGTAAAGCGATAACTAAAGAAGAGAACGATCGGGTAAAAACAGAATCACCCTGTTTTTCACCAATCTTATATAATAGATAATTCTCTCCAAGACATGTCTCCAAAATATAATTTAATTGTTCAGAATTAAGATTGTCCCCCATAATAAGTTTGCAAAACATCCCATAAATAAGATGATCTCTTAGTTCTGAATCAACGCAACCAATATTCGTTAACATTTTATCAAGCAACTCATTCAGTTCATTTTCAGCATACGAACGATTATTCTCTTCTTTTAATTGTTTAAGCTGTTTTTTTAATTGTAATATTTCTCCCATTTTCAAATCCTCATATTATAATTTTTGGTACTTTAAGAATATTTTAGCATAATTCCTTCCATTTTTACCTAAAGGACCCCACCATACTTGAGTGTGGAAAGGGGGTTACAGAAGAAGAAATGTGAAGAGGTATAGTATAAATGCTCAGTGTATTTTCCCGATGACATTAGATTTGTTCATTAAATAGCAGTACTAAACTTAGACGCTAATCATTTTGATATCAGTGTGGCAATAATTTAACGTCTAAAGGCTGCCAACAAAGTTGGCAGCCTTTAGACGTTAGCTTACTATTCAATAAAGAGTGCGTTTCAAAACGAAAACAAGTAATCGATAAGTAGACGGGACCACCCTGTACTTGGATGACTTGTCGGTTACATTAATTTATAAATAACGATCAAAAAATTCTAATACTTTACGGTAAACATGAATTTCATTCGATTTCTTCGAAAATCCATGTCCTTCATTCTCTAACACAATGTAGTCTACATCTCTATTTATCTTTCTCAAAGCTTCCACAATTTGATCGGACTCTGCTTTCACGACACGTGAATCCTGGGCTCCCTGAATAATGAGCATCGGTTTTGTCATTTCCTCTAAATACGTTATTGGTGAATCTTCTTTCATCTTTTCTTGATCTTTTACAGGGTCACCAATAAGTTGTTTCATCACAGGTTTCCAATGATCAGGTACTGAATGAATGAAGCTAAATAGGTTGCTAGGGCCGAATATGTCTACAACCGCCTTAAAGTATTCAGAGTGTCTTCCGTGTAGAAGTAAAGACATATATCCACCATAACTTCCACCCATTAAGAAAACCCTATCACGTGAAGCATATCCCCTTTCAATTAGCCATTCTAGCCCCTTAATATTGTCCAAGCGGGGACCGTAACCCCAGTCCCCCTCAACCATTTTCTTAAATTCTGAGCCATAGCCTGGAGACCCTCGAAAGTTTGGTGCGAATATGCTATAACCACGGTAAACGAGAAAGGAAATCAAAGATGAGAAAGAAATTCGTACTGCTTTTTGTGGTCCCCCATGAGGGAATAAAATTACGTGTCCATTGTCATTTTCCGGTTTAGGACGGAACAATAAAGCCTCTATAGGCAGGTCGTCAAACGATTGATAAGTGACAACCTCTGGTTCTACCATTTCCTCTCGTTTCACTCCCGGCACGCCGTAGTTAGTAAGGGAATTCCACCCTTCACTTGTTTTCTTATATATATTCATAGGGGACGTCGAAGAGCTCCCTTGTACATATATATTTCCCGACCTAGCTATGACAAACTGGTCAATAATACTGACCGGCGTATGGATTTTTTCTAACCTATCGCTGGTAATCTCGTAGGTATATAGATTATCATGTACACCTTTTTTACTAACAAGATATAACATTTGAGTGGTTTTATCATAATTCATTTGAGCGAAGTCTTCTTTTTCTATTGATAACACCTTATGGAATTCTTTGCTCTTAAGGTCAAATTTCGCCAAATAAGAGAAATCACTATCATAGTTCGTCAGTAAATATATTTCTGTTTCGGAGACATAAACAGCTTCAGAAACTGTATGTTGAACTTCCTTATCTGGTGTAAGAAGAATTTCTTCATTATTACACTTCGCATAAGCAAGGGTATATGTATTTGAGAAAAATTTTAAAATAAGGAAACTGTTCTCTTCTGGACTTATATCAAACATAATGGTGAAAGCGTCTTGCCCATGAATGACTATATCTTCTTTCCCTGTTTCTAGATCATACACATACCCTTTCATAAATGTTTCATCATCTTTGTTAGATGTGTAGTAAAGGCGTTTCCCATTTTTTGAAAGGAAAGGATGTTCGTGTTTAGCTCCGGTGACCTTTCGTACCTCCTTTAAATGCCCTCCTTGAGGTGGAATTGCATATATTTGTCCATTTTCATCTCCATTGTGATCACTCACGGTGACGATAAAATGACCATTCTTATCATATATAAGCTTCTGACAACTTTGATTATGAAACGTTAAAGGATAAGGAAATGTGCGAGGGAGGTCCATGGCCCACAAATTATATTTTCCACTTATATTTGTACTGTAGACCAGCTGGGTCTCATCAGGACTTACAGCAAACGTCTCAATTCCGTATGTTTGAAAAAATTGTTCCACTTCAGGTTTTGCAAAATTCAACATTGTCTATTCCTCCTTAATGATTGGAAAAACATGATTCATTATTATGTTACATTAATGATCTAAATGAACAGTTTGCTATATTGTAAAACGCTTAACTTCCGACACAGGCGTAAGTATAGCACAAAAGGGAACAACTATTGTTGTTCCCTTTTGTGCTACCCTTATAACATTTCTTCGGGTATAGGTTTCATACTTTTATACTTCTGCTTCTAATTTCTTCAAAGTAAAATAATTAAATTTGTTGCAAGCATTGAAATCACACCCAATCAAATTCAAGTATAGGTAAATGATAGCAACCTTCCTTTATAGAAACTTCACATATATATCTTATGTTCATTTTGTTTCAGTAATCATCATCGCTTGTAAACATGTAATGCTTCTTTTGAAAAGATATATTCAAAACTAACCCTAATCCAAGCATGGTTGCTAATACTGAGCTTCCTCCATAACTTAATAAAGGAAGAGGTATACCTGTAATAGGAATTAATCCAATAACCATACCTATATTTTGAAATACATGAAACATTAACATGCCAATTATGCCAGCACAAATAAATACTTCAAATATATTTTCATTAATTTGCCTAATTCCGATAACAAGAATTCTATAAATCAGAATAAAATATAAACAAACTATTAGACTAGCTCCTAAAAAGCCATAGTCTTCTCCAATCATAGAGAAAATAAAATCAGAATGTGCTTCAGGAATATACACATTTATATCATTCCCAACACTCGTACCAGAACCAACAGCTAAAATAGATTGTTGTAGTTGAAAGCTTATATCGGAACCATAGTGGAAAGGTTTAAGCCATGCATAAATTCTATCCAGTTGAAATGGATCTATAAAGTATAGTAACCATTCTGTTTTATAAATAAATATCAGGACTAATGAGCTTATCATAAGTAACACTATACAAATTAGGACAATAATAATCATCCAATTGATACCAGATATGAATATTATTGAAAGTGTAATCACTATCATTACGAGTGATGTTCCAAAATCGTTTTGTTCATTAGTTAATATAATAGGGAGTCCAGCTATAACTGCCACTTTAATGAGATAAATTAAATCATTCGATATTTTCCCCATTGTATAATTTTTACGATGCTTCGATGTAATGAAAGCTAGCATAAGGACTAAAAAGATTTTCATAAATTCTGAAGGTTGAATGGAGCCTCCAGGGAATACAAACCAAGACCTGGCACCATTTATATCTGGAACAAAATCAGAATCGGGAGCAATCATGGGAATAATCAACAATATAATTAATAAGATAATCCCAAATCCATAAATATATGGAGTAAGCTTTTCAATTTGTTCAAAATCAAATATGAAAACAGCTATCATAACGATTGACCCTAAAATAAACCATACAATTTGCTGTTTAAAATAATTTGGTGCATCTGGTTTAATTTCTAAAGCACCTGAAATAGCAATCAAGCTTAAAATCATAATGAATATAATTGTAATAAGTAAACTAACATCAAAATAACTTTTCTTTTTCTGTTGCATTAAAATCACCTATAAATCACAGAATATATCTACCAAAGAGCCTATTCTATTACTGATGGCCCTTACCAATCTCTCCTGAATTCTCTTAAAGCAGCTTATCTATACTCTCTCGAATCATCCCTGACCTCTAACAACCATTATTCCAATTTACTCAGGATGATCCTGTAATATAGAGCTTCAATAAAACAATTTCTTACATAGAAGCACAATCATAGGAGTTATCTCCCATTTTTGAAATATTTTCCTTATAATTAAGTTTTATCCTTTCACGGTTTTCAGTTAAGACTGACTGACAGCCATAATATCCTTTCTCCTATATATACTTAAAATGATCCCTACTATAAACGAGTTTAATAGCGTAGGAATAAACCCATAGCTTATAAATGGTAACCAAATCGAAATGATTGGTAACACCCCTATAGTCATCGAAAAATTATATAGGACTTGTTCTGAAAATAATACGGCTCCTCCTACAATTAGCATTCGACCGAAAGGATCATGTATTTTGTTAAAGATTAATAGCATCCTTCCGAACAGCAATAGTAGCATTGCCGCAAGAACAGCTGCAAACAACCACCCATAATAATAAGTAAAGTTAACAAAAACTAAGTCTGTATGACTACTACGTTGGGGAACATTGGTCGCATTACTTCCAAACCAACCTGCGTTTTTCATCATTCCCTGTACGAGTATGTACATATACCCTTCATTTTCTTGGTACCTCTCAGGATTTAAAAATGCTTGTAACCTTTGATGGTACCCCGCAGAATAAAACCAAAATAGAAAGAAACAGCTAGTCGTTGTGACAAAAAAGGCAATTGTAACACCAATTAATTTTCTCTTATTTAAGTCACTAAACCAAACCATTCCAAAAACCATCACAGCATAAAGGAAAGCTCCCACTTCACTTGCTTGTAAAAAAAATAAGAGCAATGTACTAATAAATATCATTAAACATTTCCATATCTTCACATTCTTATCATTTAAGTAAGCTGACCAAAAAAGGAATAAGAAAGGAAGTGCATAATAACTAGATACTGTCAGCGAACCTATGACTAAGAATGGAGATCCATTTATTAATGTAGTAGGGAAAAAGGAAATCGCGAGTAAAATGACAACTCCAATCCCTCCAAAATACCGTCCATATTTTCGTAATTTTCGATAATCCATATACATTAAGCTGATAATGGTAAGAAAGCCAATGATATTGTAAAATATCTTTCTTTTTGTATATGAACCACTTTCCATAACGCCTCCGCTTATCATCATCGGCAAAATACTTATCCCTAGTATGGATATAAATAAAACCATCATCCACCAATCGATTTTAGGTCGATGAAGTTGATTTAATTGTTGACCAAGCATCCTTGGGTTTCCCATCTGTTCTACAGCTTTTGCCTCTGCTTCTTCTTCCCCAACACCTTTTTCTAACCATGCTTTTTTTGCATTTTGGAGATGATGTTCAAGTTCAGCTGATACAAATTCCTTCGCTTCCTTTGAACGAATTTGCTCCGTAACTTCCGCTAAATAGGCATATTTCTCTTTTTCCATTAATAGTTACCCCTCAAGCAATTCCGATAACTGAATTATTGGTTGTGAACTTTTACGTTCTGACGAATGAATAAGCTTCTTACCTTTTTTAGTAAGTTGATAGTATTTTGCTGACTGCTTATCCCATCTCGTCATTAAACAACCTTTTACTTCTAAACGATGTAACAATGTATATAAAGATCCTTCATTTTCTTCAAACTTTTTAATACCACGCGCTCTTAATAGCTTTACTAACTCGTAACCATTTTTCTCATTTACAAGTAGTTGTAATAACGCTTTCACAATTTCTTCTGAGCTTTCATGTTGGTGACTAACTTCTTTTTGAATGTCGTGTTTTAGATTTTCGGAAAAGTGTAAATTATTAAAAGTCGACCTTTCCATCGCCTTGCGAAGGTTTCTCAATCGATTTTCCATTTTTTATTCCTCCAATCTTTTTTTTAGTAGCTTTTTTGCCCTTCTTAACCTTGTTTTCACTGTATTTTCGTTTTTTTTGATAACAAAGCTTATTTCTTTAATCGATAATTCTTCAAAATAAAATAAATATATAATTTCTCGATACGTCACCGGAAGATTCATAACCGCTGAAGCTAGTCGAGTATCTTCATCTTTTTGAACAACCAAATCTTCAACATCTCGATTGGAACTTGACTTGATAAAGGATTCCTTTTCTGTCATGACTACATTTTTATGGTACCAGCTTTTTAAATAGTCCTTGCAATGATTGATGGCAATTCTCCATAGCCACGTTCGTAGCTTTGACTTTCCACTATATGTATGTAGCGATTTATAACACTTTACAAAAATATCTTGTGTTAAGTCTTCCGCTATTGATGGGTCTTTTACGTAAGAATAACAAAGCTGTAAAATTTCTTGTCCATGTTTAGTTAATAATTCATTAAACAAAGCCTCTTTTTCTTCCGCCTCATAGCCTTCGATACTTACTTCCTCCATCTGTTTGCCTCCTTCCACTGTATTAGACGAGACACCCATTAATTAGGTTTGCAATATAGCGCTTTTTTAAGTGAAAAAATTTTTCTCTTTTAAAACATACTATTAACTCTTTATTTCAATTCATCATACTGGTAAAAATCATAACGAGAAACAGGCTTTTTTCTCATTTTCCACTTCTAATACTCCATACCTATTAAAACAGTTATCTTTTTGTAAATATTAGGAATAACAGAAGGGAAACAGTCATTTTTAAATGAATTCTATTGTTAAATAATGAGAGAGAACTACATTAAATCCCAACATTTTACTATTTTCAAAAAATATTCCTTATATATTCCGGATTATCCAAAAAATAAAAAGTACAAAAAACCCCAATGATAACCTTATCTTTGTCAGAAGAGGTGTATAAATAGGACAATCCCAATTATTTCATGATTCCGCTCTTCCACAAATGCACCCTTTGTATTATAAGGCCCTCCCCTAAAAATAACCACATCCTTAAATTAACAGGTTATGGTTATTTGCTTCTTAAATTTAATTTGTTTACTTACGTCAGTGGTAGTGGAGATCACGTTATATGCGTTGAACTAAGCGCGTTTTACATTCAAATCCTACAGTGCACGGCTATTGAACAAATTATTTTGGTTTTTTATTATAAAAAACAAATCTTCCAGAACTATTGTCTCTAGTAAACTCAATATAGTTAATTTTTTCTTTTAATTCTTCGTTTGGCTCTTAGGGGGAGAAGCCGATTGAGGTAAAATCCGCATAACGAGGCTTTCATTATTTTTACTTAATGAGAATCACTTTCGGCTCTAATTGGAGGAATGATGATAGTCTTTCGTCCATCATTGACAAGATAAAGGTAAGAATAAATTTTCTATTTTAATTTCAGGAAAGAATGGCGGTTTACGAACTTTGAAACATTTGACCTCCCCATTCCGGGGAAAGAATACATAGAATTATTTAAAAAGGACGCTCCAACTGAATCGTCCCTCTTGTCCTCTATAGCGGTTTAACAGTATATGTATTCCCCGCTTTCACACTTACGACATTATAGTAAGTTATTTTATCATTCGGAAATTTGACAGCGTAAGAAATGCCGCCTCCATTATCCTTCAGCCCCATGACGGTCACCATGCTTGGAACCGGAATCGAGAAAGCTGCCGGATTGTTTGCGAGAATGAGCTTCTCTTTCAACGGCTCCCCGTTTACAAGGATTTGGACTTCATCACTATCTTCACTATTAAAATCCCATATCAGGATTTTCGCATCCCCGCCGGAATCCCCTACAGTCACTTCGAAATCCCTCGCGGTAATTCCTGCGTTGGTTTCATCATCCCTAAATGGGATTTCTCCAGCCAGCGTTGACTTGCTGATTCGATTGGCGACCACTTCCTCCGCATTACCTTCTGAGGAGTAGCTGCCTATAATCATATATAAGCTCGGACTCAAAAACAACGCTAAAATAGTTCCAAAGAAAACCAACTTTCTATGGCTATGTTCATGGTAGATGACCTCGGGATGCTGTTCTTCCTCATCCAACTCTGTTGGATTGTCCAGCTTATAACGCACCATCTTATTACTAATCGGGTACTTAAAGTACCAATACGATAAAAACGCTCTTCCTAGCAAGATTGTTAGTACAGATAAGCCTATCGCAACAGCCTTTCCGATAACCATTCCGTCTGCCCAAAGATTGGCGAACATCAGACTGAGATCTATGACGATTAAGGCGACAAAGCACATCTGGAAAAACGGTAGCAACACAGGGAACTTGCGATAGATCCAGTTTAGAGAGTAGTACTTCATCGATAAAAAGAGAATGAAACCCAGAAGAGCAATAACATTAAAGCCTATCCCAAGCCTTGGCGCTTCCAGTTTATAAACCTCAAGGAGATACAAGCTCATCAAAGGCGCAAAAACGATGATAAACACAGTGAATGGAAATGGCAAAATGTAAAAAAGCAAAGACCATAAAAATTTTATGATTTTTTTCATCTAACAACACCACCGGCCTGTAAAAAATCCTCTGCGTAAGCAGGGTCAAATCTTCTAATGTTGGTTGGTCGATTTTGCTCAGCCTCAATGCATGCGCTCGGATTACAGCTTCACAAATATTCCTTGCCAGACGGCCATTACCAGCCGAAGCATTCCCCTCGGTTCTAGCATATATTTCTTGAAGCACATTTGCTCCATGAGTGCTCAATTCGTACCCCATCGGCTTCAACAGACGTGTGCTGATTTCTACAAGTTGCTTTCCTTTAATTCGCCACTTCGACCTGAGCTGATATCGCCCGCACAAATGTTTTTACTTCCTCTAGTCCGATAATCGAATCCAGCTCTTGCAGAGCGTTTTCCTTCGGCTGATGGTTAGGAATCGCTCCCTATAAAAAAGCTTTTTTATAGGAAACTTGCAGCTCATCAATGAACGCATCCTGCCTGAGCCTGTTCACCAATCTGCTGTTTCTTGCCCCTGAACCCTTTTGCCTGGACATAATCGACCAATTGTAGCTCATGCAGTAAAATTCGAAGCAATTTTAAAAAAACCATGACCTCACCTTACATTTGATTTACTAATAATTCTAAACTAAAATTTAACAATTACAATTAAATTTTCCAAAAACACTGAAAGAGCAAGCAGAATAATCCCGCTTGCTCAACTAATTTTCAAAATCCTTCTAACATTTCGGTTTTATTACTTATTCTTTTGTTTATAAAGTTACCCATTAGTTGCCTAACAGTATAGAATTTCATCCATAAGAAAAATCTCCCGTTTCATTAGGTTTGATAGCATGTGTAAATTTACTATTATGCTAAATGTTTGCAATTTTAACTCAACTTAAAAGAACTTGGTCTTAACCAACTTAGTAGCTCTTTTTCAATAAGGGCATCTAAAAAATTCATTAATTTACTAACTATTTCATTAATCCCACTCTGATATCTCCATTACATGTTTTCTTTTTTCTAAAGTAGTAAGGGAGGACATAAATATTACATTTAATCCAAAAGATCAGAAACACCTATTCTTTTATATCATTATTATTACAAACTAAACTCCAATCATAATATGATTGGAGTTTACATCACTATTTCTAATAACCTTCTTCTATTTTTATATCTTTTACATAGATAGATCCTGTATCCTCTATTTTAAATCCAGCTGGATAGATGGTTGCTCTTGCCCAATCTACATTTGAATCAAATGACTGAGTCACTTTGACTTGACGCCATTCACCAGGGCTAACGGTGAAGGTTTTGACTCGGTCATTATTTCCGTTATTGGAGGAATATCCGTCTGCCCGTAAACGCAAGCTTACTTGCTGCTCTTTTTCAGTTTTTACGAGCATACTAAAGGTGTAGGTATGTCCTTTCGGATTCAAGTCAAGGGTATTATTAATATATCCTGATTTAGAAGTAGAGGTTAACTTCATCACCTCTTCTCCACTTTCATCATCAATAACGTCTTCCACTATACTGTTTTTCGTTCCAATTAATTTTGGCCCCCACATATGAATGGAACCAGTGTTATCAGAGCGATACCCAGCAGGATAAATGGTTGTTCTTATCCATTCCGCCTCCTCGTCAAAGGTTTCTGTCACTTCAACTTTTTGCCACTCATTCGCCTGAAGCTGAACAGTCTTAATTGTATCATTATCTCCATTTCCACCATTTAAATTGTCTTGACTTCGTAGTCGAATGGTCGCTTCTCTCGTTTCTTCTGATTTTAACCAAACGCTAAACGTATAAGTGTTGTTGTTAGGGTCGAGGTATATTGTATTATTGACATACCCTGATGACTGATTAGCAGTTAACTTGGCGGTTGAATCCCCATTTAGAAAAGATTCATTCTCATCAATGCTATAAGTGGTATCCTTCCCTTTATACCATGAGTCTGGGTTCAACATGTTCAGTGGTTGATTCCATAAATTTCTAAGGCTATATTCAAATTCGGCAGCCACTGGTTTATGATCAGACAATTTATTTCCATTAGCATCTAAAAAGTCGCTATTAGGAACTTTATATTTTGTCACATTCAGGTCTAACCCATCACTACCTCTGAATAATATTTTATCGATTCGTCCACCTGATTCGCCGATATCAGGTATTTCTCCATTATTCGATCTTTCTGCCCAAGCATCAGAAAAGCCAACTTCTACGAATTGACGCACACCATCCTTATCTTTCCAATGGCTATTAAAATCCCCGGTCACAATAACTGCATGATCCTTTGACCATTGGTCAATTTTTGATAAAACCTGCTGGAAATTCTTTTTTCTGACCGTATAATCAGAATCATCGCCACCCGCATCTGCATGCAAATTATATACGTCAATAAATACGCCATCTGACACTTCATGTCGTGCATATGAAAAACCTTTAGGCGTTAAGCAGTCAGAACCATCACTAAATACCCCATGGCAATCATTCCAATCCTCACGTTTAAACCCTTCAAATGGAAAGATGGACATGCGATTTAATCCATCTCCAAATCCCATAATACCAGAGTGAGAAGAAAGGTAATCATGGTCTACTTTAGAAATGAGATCACTATGGTAATTGAAATCTTCTTGAACTAAGACAAGGTCATAGTCATTTAACTTAGGACTAATTAGTTTCGTATTCGTAGCTGGGTTTGAGGAGGAAACAGGGTCCCATAATCCAGCAACATTATAGGTCAACAAAGAAAATGTTCCGGATTCACTTTCGGCTTTTGCAACAGGAGGTACAATCGTAACGAACAGTATACATACGAGCAAAATAAGAGATGAAATAGACGAAGCTTTAAACATATATCGACCTCTCCCTTTTAATATAGGATTTTTATAACTAACATGTTTAATATAAATCCTTTGTATTTTTGATAGGCAGCTTTATGTGTTGGCTATGATTTATAAAAATGATTGTTTACAAAGATAGTCGTACGCTGTTGTTTGTAGTAATGTGCTAGCAAAGAGGTAAAGATTGAATATTTAGAATATTCAAGAGGTATATGTAATGCTGAACGTGATGGAATAATTAAGCTTACATCTTGATAAAGATAGATTTCCAGTTAATTAGAATATCTTATAGCATCACATAACAAAGCATAAATAGAGAGTGCTGGCGCCTACACTTCCTATAATGTTAATACTAGAACAAAGCTCTACGAGAGTAAACAGCAATTAATGTAGGATTATGTCGTAAATAATATTTTTATAACACTACAAATAGGATTGCTCGAAAAATAGGAACAGGCTGGTTGTAAAGTAGATAATTTAACAAGTAAAAAAAGTCGATTCCTTAGGAAACAGGAAATCGACTTCAGTTTCATACCGTTGAAAATAATTGAGAAGATAGAAGAGATTACTCTACTATCCCTAGTAAAAACCCATCATACCCTTTAGAACCAACGGTTTGAATAGCCGTAGCATCTATTCGTGGCTCACTCGAGAACAATTCAATACAATCACGCACTCCTTGTATGTTTGGGTCATGCTCATCTTCTTTCAAGACCTGGCCATTTCTGACGACATTATCCACAATAATCACAGCACCAGGTTTACATAGCTTTAGCCCCCACTGCACATAATTCGCATTGTTCTGTTTATCTGCGTCAATAAAAATGAAATCAAAATGATGATAGCCCTTCTCTTCTATAGTTGGCAATGTTTCAAGTGCAGGGCCGACCAAAATCGTTACCTTATCCTTTAAACCCGCATTACGAATATTTTGCCTTGCGACACTCGCATGCTTTTCACTATATTCTAACGACATGATCTGACCATCATTTGGTAACGCTCTAGCTAGCCAAATACTACTGTAGCCGCCAAGAGTTCCTATTTCTAAAATGTTGTTTGCCTTTTTAAGCTTTGCAAGCAAGTAAAGCATTTTCCCTTGATTTGGCGATACATCAATTGCAGGAAGTCCCGCCTCTTCATTCGCTTTAAGAACTGATTTCATCACTGGATCCTCTTGTTGGAGATTGTTCTGAAAATAAAGATCAACATTATTCCAAATAACAGGAACTGTCATTGTATACCCTCCCTTTATCTCCATGCTTCATTCATTAATCTTACCTTACATATCTATGCTTCTAGTATACATAAGAATACGCTCTTTTCGGTTATAGCTGCTCGATGCTTGCTTTCCTTAATGAAGTGACTTTTATCGATGTAACATATAGCCATTTAATCTTGATTCGGCACTCGCCCTTTATTATCGGAGATTACAGGTTCAAGGGAAGGTCACATAGTACTGCTGTTGAAGGTTGGATAAGACTAGACTTGTCGTGTATTAAGTTGTACAGAATTTTATGATGAATACTAATTTAATTTTCTACCTTGTTCTGTAACCAACTAAACAATTGACGGTTATGACGTTAATAAGGTATATATAGGATTTTATATTAAAATAAAACATATACTATGTAACTGTCGAGGCAATCAGGGAGGATATTTATGAGTACTAAATATAAACATTTCATAAAAGCAACCGGACTTTCCTTGTTCATTACGATTTTTTTCGTTGTGGGTAGTCCTCAGTCTGTTACAATTGACCATTTACTTTTCGTAGTTGTCGCTTCGTTCATAAGTGCTTATTTGATCTCAATGATCAATACAAAAGCATACGAAAAGTTTGTAAAAGACACTGGCAATATTTAAAAGTCCATTTCACTTCATGTATGGTGTGCGTTAGTTCAACAAAAGCAAATCGAAAGAACAGTTTCGTTCTGCATTTAAACGGAACTGCTCTTTGTTATTTTAGGAACCTACTTGAAAGCCATTGTCCTATAAGGGTTTACCATCCTTTATTGGAGAATCAATACGAGATATCATTAAAAGACAACAACGATCTCTATCAAAATTCTCCTTTATTGGAGTTTTACTAATAAGAATTGCACAAACCTATTAAAATATAAATGTTAATCCTTTATCAACTCCATCTATCTAAATCAATTATAAGATTGGGTCACATAAATCCACACTATCTTCAGTCTCAGTCCATTTAGAATAGATTTCCAAAGACCATTTTTCTAGCAATCTCTTATGTCCATTCTCGTCAATCCATTGATGCAAATGAGTATGCACATGATAAATTTCAGATGCATGTCCATTAAAATGGAGGATTCCATACTTTTGTGCAGGGACAATAAGGCTTACCATCCCTTCCGGAATATCCTCAAAGTCATAGACCTCATGACAAACCCAGTAGCCATCGTCATCTTTTGATGTCCCTGCGACTTTAAATGCACCGATGAGCTTAACAGGCTCCACTAAATGCTTTATCTCATCTTTGCGACGAGCTAATAACATAGATGCTTTTGGAATCTCTTGTCCATATCCTTCCATATCTTCGCAAACGACACGAAAGCCAACTAATTTCTTTTCCCCAAGTTCTTTTACACCTTTTATTGTGATGGGATTCACTTTTTCCATCTCTTTATCTCCTCCAGTTAAAATTTGGTTTGTAAGTTTCTGCAAAATACCTATTTCCACAAACAGACTTCCGTTTCCTTTTTATTTCTAATTGTTTTAATTGTAGTCTGTTCTAACATTCACGTTCACCTAATAATCAATACTGTTAATGTGGTCAAGAAAAATCATAATGGTGGAAAAAATTTGATCAAAAAGAAGCCATTTTGAAAAAGGATCGATCAAAATGGCTTCTTTTTATTATTAATTATGATCATAATGCTTGAACAATTTCGCCCTTTCCATTATCATCCGCACACTTTAGAGGAAAATAAACAGGTTACTAGCAAATGGGAGAGAATTACGGCATTAGTGTTGAAGGGAGGAACAAGGTGAAACGCTATTTTAAAACGAGGATAAGAACAGGGGTCACTTTACATGCCATTTTTTATTTGTATTAGAGTAGCATTCCCTTGGTTTAATTCTTTAACTTGATGAGCATCCGATCCATATACAAGTGGGATTTCTCGTTTTATCGCTTCTGCTATTACCCAACTAGGAGGATAGGGTTCTCGACATAATGGCTTTGCAGTACCTGCTCCATTCCAATCCAGTTCATAATTTTTTTCTTTCATAATGTTTAAAATATCCAGGATTTCTCGTTCAAATCGTTGATTCGAAGGATATCTTTTATGGAATTTTCTTATTAGTGTCATATGACCAATTCTCTTTGGTTTATAATCCCCTAAATTTGAATGTAAAGAGAGTTTTAACGTATTAAAATAATAACGATGAATATTGTCGACAGACCCGTATGCCCTTATCATTTTTTCAAATTCATCAGGACTATAATCCAAACAGTTATAGTGTGAGCCTTTTTTAAGGAAATGGACAGATAAAATCGCATCATCTAATCTTGGGCCAACCTCGTTTAAGAAATTCTTTGTTTCCTCTTCAAACCCTTCAATATAATCCACTTCTAAACCTACGTTTATCTTTAGTTTCTTACGGTATTCATATTTAATCTTATCAACCTCTTCGAAGTAGTTTTCTAGAGATTCATATTTCATAGCACTATCCTCATATGGTGTTGGATCTACAAATCCATCTGGTAAGGGTGCATGCTCAGTAAATGATATCTCTTCATACCCTAATTTAATGGCTCTCTCAACATACTCTATTATTTTATCGCTTGTACCATGTGGACAATATGGACTATGGATATGGCCATCCTTCCTCAACATCGACCACCCCTTTCTTACTCTATTATTTCTTTCAGTGCCGTAATAAGAGCTCGATTTTCAGCTTCCATTCCAATGGTTACTCTTAAGTAGTTAGGCAATCCCCAAACACCACCGTACCGAACGATGATTCCTTTTTTTAATAACTGTTCGTATATAGAAAGAGAATCCACTTTAAAATCCACTAGGATAAAATTACTCATCGTCTTTACATAGGTAATACCCATTTCCCGGAAAGCATTATATAAGTAATTACGCCCTTCTTCATTTACCCTCCTTGAATCATCTACGTGTTTGATATCATTTATCGCCGCTTCAGCAGCAACTTGTGCTAATGTATTTACATTAAAGGGTTCTCTAACTTTATGAATACAGTTAATGATTTCTGATGAAGAAATGCCAAAACCTACCCGAATCCCTGCTAGACCGTATATCTTTGAAAAGGTTTGAATAATAATAAGCTGCTTACCACTCTTAACGTACTCTATTCCATTTGAATAATCTTCACTAGTAGCATATTGAGAGTATGCTCCATCAAACACGACAAGTACATTTTGTGGGAGCTTTTGAAAAAAGGTATCTAAATCATCCTTTTTAATGTATGTGCCCGTAGGGTTGTTCGGAGAACATAAATAAATGATTTTTGTTTTGTCCGTAATAGTATTAATAATTAAACGTAAATCATAATGGAAATGATTCGTTAGCGGTACCCTTACGATGTTAGCACCCATTAAATTTGCTCCAAACTCATATTCACTAAATGAAGGGGAGGGTACTATTATTTCATCTCCCGCTTCTAAAAATGTCTCTGAAATTAACGTAATCAATTCATCAGCACCATTCCCAATTACAACCTGATCATTATGAATATCATAATGGGAACTAATCGCTTCTCTAAGATTCGTTGTATTTGCATCTGGATATCTATGAAGTTCAGAAGTATACTTCGCAATTGCTTTCTTCGCGAGTGGCGAGACACCTAAAGAGTTTTCATTTGATGAAAGCTTGACTACTTCTTGAATGCCTAATTCCTGTTGAACCTCCCAAATCGGTTTTCCAGGTGAATATTCTTTCATTTTATTTATCTCTGGACGAGTTAGACTTTTGATATTTTGGTTATTCAAGTAAATTCCCCCTAAGGAAAGATGTTCGCTAAATGGGAAGACATTTATGCAATTAGATTTTTCAATAACCCTTCTATATCTTGTTTAAGGATTTTGGTTGCGTTTTTCCAAAACGGATAGCACTTCTTTAAAGGGAAGGTTTTGTTCTTCTAGTAAAACAAGCAAATGATAGATGAGGTCAGCAGCTTCCCATTTTAATTCCTCATCATCACGGTTCTTCGCAGCTATAATAACCTCAGAAGCCTCTTCTCCTACCTTTTTCAATATCTTATCTAATCCTTTTTCAAATAAATAAGTAGTATACGCCCCTTCAGGTCTTTCTAGTTGACGCTTTTTTATAAGGTTTTCAAGATTAAATAGAATATTGTAGTCTTTCAGACTGTTGATTGATGATGATTCTGTTTCTTCAACAAAAATACTCTCAGTAAAACAACTTGTCGTACCATTATGACAAGCTGGCCCAGCTGGTTTTACGAGCACAACTAAAGCATCCTTATCACAATCATATTTCATATCTACTATCTGCTGTGTATTCCCACTCGTTGCCCCTTTATGCCAAATTTCCTGTCTAGATCGACTAAAAAACCACGTTTCCTTTGTTTCAATTGATTTTGTTAACGAAACAGAATTCATGTAAGCAAGGGTTAACACTTCCTTCGTAAAGAAATCTTGCACAATGGCAGGAATTAATCCCTTTTCATTAAATTTAATCTCTTTTATGTTCATCTGACATGAACTCCTTCTTCTCTTAAATAGGCCTTCACTTCTTCAACTGATGTTTCCTTATAATGAAAAATAGAAGCAGCTAGTGCAGCATCTGCTTGTCCCATCGAGAAAGCGATTTTAAAATGATCCGCATTCCCTGCTCCACCTGAAGCAATCACGGGCACGGTGATGGCTTCACTAACAGCTTTTGTTAATTCGACATCAAACCCTTTTTTCTCTCCGTCTCGATCCATACTAGTTAATAAAATTTCTCCAGCGCCTCGTCTTACTGCTTCTTTGGCCCATTGAATAACTTCTAAATCAGTCGGGTTCCTTCCACCATGTGTATAGACTTTCCAAGTACCTAATGTTTCATCGAACTTTGCATCGATGGCAACCACAATACATTGTGTGCCAAAAAAGCTTGCACCTTCTGAAATGAGGGACGGGTTGTTTACAGCCGCTGTATTCAGGGATACTTTATCCGCTCCAGCTCTTAGAACGCTCTTCATATCCTCCATTGAATTTATCCCCCCTCCTACAGTAAAGGGAATCGCAAGTTCCGAAGCAACTGACTTTACAACATCAACCATTGTTCTTCTACCTTCTTGGGAAGCTGAAATATCTAAAAAAACAAGTTCATCCGCCCCTTGCTCATCATAAAACCTTGCCAGTTCAACTGGGTCTCCTGCATCACGAAGCTCGACAAACTGTACTCCTTTTACAACCCGTCCCTCTTTTACATCAAGACAGGGGATAATTCTTTTTGTAAGCATATTACATTTCCACCTCTTTTAAGGCTTCTGCTACTGAAAACCTGCCTTCATAGATTGCTTTTCCAACAATTGCACCTGAAACCCCCAGATTCATTAATCCCTTTAACGCTTTTAAGTCATTCAATTTACTTACACCACCTGAAGCAATCACCTGTTTCCCGGTTTCCTTAGCTATCCGTTCAATGGCTTTAAGATTTGGTCCAGAGAGCATTCCATCAGTAGCAATATCTGTAAAGATAAACGTTTCGGCACCAGCAGCTGCAAATCGTTTACCTAATTCTACTGCCATTAGATCAGAAGTATTTAACCAACCATGCGTCGCAACATAACCATCCTTCGCATCAATACCTATCGCGATTTTCTTCCCGTATTTTTGAATCATTTCAATCGTGAAATCAGGATTTGAAACGGCAACACTACCAATAATGACCCGTTCGATTCCATTATCCAGATAGCGAATGATATCCTCCTCACAACGAACTCCACCGCCGATTTGAATTTTCACATTCAGTTCCTTAGCAGCTTGAATTACAAATGTATCGTTGACCCTGTTTCCATCTTTAGCTCCATCTAAATCAACCATATGGATCCATTCTGCACCTTGACTCACAAATTGTTTAGCCATTTCAAAAGGAGAATCCCCGTATACCGTTTCCTTAGCGTAGTCCCCTTGTAAAAGACGTACACATTTTCCCCCTCTCATATCAATCGCAGGGTAAATGATAAAACTCATAACACCGTCAACCTTTCCTAATCATTTCTGTAAAATTTCGTAATAGCTCCATTCCAAGCTGACCACTCTTTTCTGGATGAAACTGCATTCCAAATATATTTCTTTTCCCTACAACTGCTGGGACTTCCACATCATAATAGCAATTTGCAATAATCACTTCAGCGTCACTGACATTCACATAATAGGAATGGACAAAATAGACATAATCCTCTACTAACAAATTTAAAATACTGGAAGAACGAGTAAAATGAAGTTTATTCCAGCCCATATGTGGCACTTTATAAGCTACTCCATCTTTCGTTTGTCCTGAAAACCTATTTACATGACCTGGTAGTAGACATAACCCTTTTGATCGTCCATTCTCTTCACTGTCTTCGAATAGTAGTTGCATACCTAAACAAATACCCAATAGCGGTTTTCCGGTTTTGGCATATTGTTTAATCATCTCTGCTAGACCCGATTCGTTTAACTGAACCATTGCATCCTTAAAGGACCCAACTCCAGGAAGGATTAGCCCCGACGCATTCATTAATCGTTCTTTTTCATCCGAAATAAAATATGGAACATTTAATCTTTCAAGCGCCTTACTTACACTAAATAAATTTCCCATTCCATAGTCGATGATGCCAATCACTTTATAACATTCCTTTCGTTGATGGAACGCCCTTAATTCTAGAATCGACAGTAGTCGCTTCATCAAGAGCCCTTGCAAGTGCTTTGAAAATGGCTTCAATGATATGGTGTGTATTTTGTCCGTAATGGACGATAATATGAAGGTTCATACGCGCTTCTAAAGCAAGCTTCCACATGAATTCATGTACTAATTCTGTATCAAAGCTTCCTACTTTTTGGTTGGGAAAGTGTGCGCGCATTTCTAAATGAGGACGATTACTCAAATCAACAACAACCTGTGCCAATGTCTCATCCATTGGTACAAATGCGTTCCCATAGCGTTTTATACCCTTTTTATCGCCAAGAGCCTCGCGAAGAGCTTGCCCTAAGCAAATCCCAATATCTTCTGTAGTATGATGATCATCTACTTCGATATCACCTTTGGCGTCTACCGATAAATCAAACTGACCATGCTTTGCAAACAAATCTAACATATGGTTTAAAAATGGAACCCCGGTTTCCAGTTTTGCTTGACCTTCTCCCTCAATTGTTAAGGATAATTCAATGTTTGTTTCGCTCGTTTTTCTCGTGACACTTGAGGTTCTATACATGTTTGTTCCTCCAGTCATTCTCTTCAATTTCACCTTTTGTTTAACTTCACTTCAATCTTTCTTCAATCGCTCTCGCGTGAGCTTCCAAACCTTCTAGTCGGGCGAAGGAAGCGATTTTATGTGCATTCGTATTGAAGGCTTTTTCACTATAAATAATCACACTTGATTTCTTTTGGAAATCATCTATATTTAACGGACTTGAAAAGCGCGCTGTTCCGTTTGTCGGCAAAACATGATTGGTTCCTGCAAAGTAATCTCCAACTGGTTCTGAACTGAACCTTCCTATGAAAATCGCACCTGCATGCTTTATTCCCTCTAGATGCTCCATCGGTTTCTCTGTCATGATTTCAAGATGTTCTGGTGCCAATTGATTTACTACGGCAATGGCCTCCTCAATCGCATTAGTAATGTATATAGCCCCGAAATCATTAATTGATTTTTCCGCAATATTCCTTCTAGGAAGCGTAGCTAACTGTTTTTTTATTTCATCGTTTACTGCAGTCGCAAACAATTCTGAAGGAGTAACGAGTACGCTTGAAGACCTTTCATCATGTTCTGCCTGTGATAAGAGATCAGCAGCCACTTCATTCGCCCGCGCGCTTTCATCTGCTAAAACGACAATTTCACTTGGACCAGCAATCATATCAATATCAACGTCACCAAATACTTCTCTCTTCGCCAAAGCAACATAAATATTTCCGGGTCCAACAATTTTGTCGACTGGCTGAATAGATTCGATTCCATAGGCAAGGGCAGCAACCGCCTGAGCTCCACCTATTTTATATATTTCTTCTACTCCTGCTTCATTTGCAGCTACAAGTACTGCCGGAGGGAGCTTTCCATCTATTCCTGGAGGTGATACCATTACGATACGATCAACACCGGCCACCTTCGCAGGAATCACATTCATTAATACAGAAGATGGGTATGCAGCTGTCCCTCCAGGAACATATACCCCAACGGAATGAATTGGAGTTACTTTCTGTCCAAGCATAGTTCCATTCTCTTCCGTCGTCATCCAAGATGCTCGAAGTTGTTTTACATGATAAGATCGAATATTCTCAGCTGCTTCTTGAATAACGGAAACAATTTTTTGATCGATTTCCCTATAGGCCTCTTCTATTTCATTTTGCGTAACAGCGAATGATGTAAGGGATGCTTGATCGAATCTCTCTGTATATTCTTTCACCGCCTCATACCCACGTTTCCTCACATTATCAATAATTCTTTTTACAGCAATTAGCTGTTCCTCTGTCCCTTGTTCAACCGATCTTTTAATAGAGACCGTATCAGTAACCTTCATTATTTTCATTTTTCTCACCTCAGCTTATGACTCCATGAATCGTTCTTTGTTAATGACCTGATTTAATCGTTCCACCATATCGCTAATTCGATGATCCTGCATTCGGTAACTGACAGGATTCACAATTAAACGGGATGTAATATTCACAATACGCTCATATTCAATTAACCCATTTTCTTTAAGTGTTCTTCCAGTCGAAACGATATCTACGATTCGGTCAGATAACCCTATTATTGGAGCCAATTCGATTGAACCATTTAACTTAATAATTTCTACTTGTTCACCTTGTTCTCGGAAGTAAGTAGCAGCCATATTAGGGTACTTTGTCGCTATTTTGGGCGTCACATCATCCATTTTTGTATTTGGGAGGCCCGCTACCGCTAAATAGCAATCACTGATTTTTAAATCTAACAACTCGTAAATATCTCGTTCTTCTTCGAGCATTACATCCTTTCCAGCGATCCCTAAATCAGCAACGCCGTGCTCAACATAAGTAGGGACATCCATTGGTTTTGCTAATATCATACGGAATTTCTCTTTTTCAACATCAATAATTAACTTTCGTGAGTCCTCAACTTCAGGAGGGAGACTATAGCCTGCCTGAAAAAGAAGGTCTACTGCATCTTTAAAAATACGACCCTTCGGCATTGCTATCGTTATATAATCGCTCATTTGTCAGACTCCCTTCCAGCCTTTCCAATTAAGAAGGTAATATCTTCATACTGGCTCGTACAAGCATCGATTTGCTTCACTCCATTTATATCTTGTAAAACGACATTTAATCCTTGTTTACGTTTTTCCTTCCCTAATTGATACGCTTCTCTGCGTCTTTCTTCACTAAATAAAATGCATAGTGCTGGTTTACTATTTGCCGTATGACCTATTGCCTCCAATAAACGGTCTAATCGAAGAGCAAAACCTGTCGCTCCTGTATTTTTCCCGAATTTTTGAAGAAGTAAATCATATCGACCACCATTCCCGATCGGAGAGCCAACTTGATCTGAATAGACTTCAAATAATATTCCTGTGTAGTAGCTCATATGACTAACAAGTGTCAAATCAAATTTAAGTGTTTTTTCCATACCATAATCAACCATTGTTTTCCATAGATTCTTCAATTGAAGGATTGATTCTTTCCCCTTCTCATTTTCTATCAATGCAAAAGCGTTCTCAATCACTTCTTCACTACCACGCAGCTTTAAAAAATCTAATAGTCGCTGTTTGTCAATCGAGGAAAGTGACAGAGAGTTTACATGCTCTCGATAACCAACATAATTTTTTTTGTATAAAAATTTCGTTAATTCATTTGCCCGCTCCTCCGTCCCTAAAATTTGCAGGAAAAATTCCTGGACAAACCTAATATGTCCAATTGAAATTTGAAATGTATCGATACCTGTTTCTTTTAAAGCAGAAATTAAGAGAGCAATCACTTCTCCATCTGCACTGACAGTGTCATCAGCAATGCACTCAACACCAATTTGTTTGAATTCAGCAGGTCTTCCACCCTCTTTTTGTTGAGCACGATAAACGTTAGCTGAGTAAGCTAGTCTTAGTGGCTGATCCTCATTTAACAATTTTGATGCTGCCACACGAGCAATTGGAGCAGTCATTTCCGGTCGTAAAACGAGGGTATGACCTTCATGATCTAATAATTTAAAAAGTTGCCAATCGAGAATAGCCGATGCTGTTCCGATTGTTTCATAATATTCTAAAGCCGGAGTCTCAATAAATTGATACCCCCACCTCTTTATTTCCTTTGCAATGGTTGACTGTACTTGGGCCTTTGTCTCATATAAATCTGGCAATGTATCTCTCAAACCTAATGGTTTCTCAAACATAAATAATTGACTCAATGCTGATCACCTTTCTGAATCTTCCTGAATACTTTAGTTCGCTAATATATTAGCGAACTAAATGATTTTCTTATTGTACCCTCGTTTCATAACTTCGTCAACTAAAAAACTTGCCGTTTACAGACAAGCCTTTCGTATTTTATGGTTAAACGTATAAAACTATTTATTTCGGCAAAAGAATCGTCAGTAACTCGTTCAAATTAAGACATAGCATATTTTAACTGGACTACTAATATCTTCTTAAAAGAACCCAACTCATTATCAATGTTCTGGCTTAAAAAACTTGTCTCCCTGTTCTTCTCCCTCCTTAACCAATGAAAAGGAAACACTACATACCATCTAAGTAAGAAATCATGTTACCAATCATTGAAAAAAGTGAAATAATTTTCTTATAAATTCATAAAAAAATTTATTGCGTTAAAGAAGAGATTCATGTAAAATAATTTTAAATTTTATAATTTATCTGACAAAAGCGTTGAAGAGGAAAAGTAGAATCGAGGTATTTTATACAGAGAGCTTCGGGAGCTGAAAAGAAGCTAAAATCCAGATTTGAACAATGGCCTCTGAGTTTCGTGCCTGAAAGGAATTTTCCTAGTAGGGTACGACGAGTGTTGATACTCGTTACCCTAATCACAGTGTAAGAGTTTATAATACTCCGCACTTGTCGAGGCTATATTGGCGACAATATAGCGAAGTAAGGTGGTAACACGGGTATAACACCACGTCCTTATCTTTTTTAAGAAGGGATGTGGTGTTTTTTATGTTTTAAAAGAGAGGTGAAGACATCTTAGTTAGTGAAGTGGCGTAATTAATATAGAAAGAAAAGGAGAGAGCTTGATGAGTAAAGCAATAGTATTTCAATCAGATTTTGGCAGGAGTGATGGGGCAGTATGCGCGATGTACGGCGTTGCTCATTCTGTTGATCCAAACATACAGATATTCGATAGTACTCATGATATTCCTCCATATAATATTTGGGAGGCTTCCTATCGTTTAAATCAAGCGGCTTCCTTTTGGCCGAGGAATACTGTATTTGTTTCAGTAGTCGATCCTGGTGTTGGATCGGAACGAAAAAGCGTTGCAGCTAGAACCATACAAGGACATTATATTATCACACCGGATAATGGAACACTTATGCATATTCATCATTTTTGCGGGGTTGAGGAGGTAAGGTTGATTGATGAGAGTATTCATCGTCTACCGAATTCAGAAAAGTCCCATACGTTTCATGGACGTGACGTCTATGCTTATACAGGGGCAAGGTTAGCGGCGGGTTCGATTGATTTTGAAGCAGTTGGTCCGAAACTACCACTTGAAGATTTGGTCATGCTTCCGCTAAATAGGGCCATCAGATCCGACCATGAAATTACGGGTATGGTGGAAGTGTTAGACGTTCGATTCGGTAATTTATGGACGAATATTTCTCGTGAATTAATTGAACAATTTGGCTTTACGTTTGGAGATGAATTGGAAGTAACCATTCAGAAACACTCACAAAACGTGTATAAGAGCAATGTAGTATACGGCCGGTCCTTTGCCGTTGAGGAAATTGATCAACCCATCTTATATGTTAATTCGCTCGATTCTATTGGGCTAGCGATTAATCAAGGGTCCTTTGCCGAGACATTTAATATTGGCACGGGTCCTAATTGGAGAATCAAAATTAAATCTAAAGGAGTTTGATGAAAATGCAAAAGTTAACGACTAAGACGATTGTGGCAATTGGGATTGGTACCGCTGTGTTTGTTATATTGGGGCGGTTTGTAGCGCTACCCACTGGGATTCCTAATACAACGATTGAAACATCCTATGCTTTTCTAGCTCTAATGGCAGTGATATTTGGTCCGGTAGCAGGAGGTTTAATTGGTTTAATCGGTCACGCATTAAAGGATGCTATTTTCTATGGTTCTCCATGGTGGAGTTGGGTACTTGTATCAGGAATTATTGGTATTTTCATCGGTTTGCTCTCCAAGCGAATCAATATCGAAGAAGGTTCATTTGGGTTGAAACAAATCATTTCATTTAATCTCGTTCAAGTCATTGTTCAAGCCATCGGATGGGTGCTCATTGCCCCTTTATTAGATATATTAATTTACGCAGAACCTGTTAATAAAGTATTTGTTCAGGGCCTTGTAGCTGGAGTTGCTAATATGGTGACCATCGGGCTAATCGGTACGTTTTTACTTATTATGTATGCGAAAACTCGGACTGCATCAGGAACCCTCGAAAAAGAGGAGACTTTTTAAGAGAAGTATAGGGGAGAGAAATAAAAGAAGAGCTTACTGTTAGGATCCCTCTTTGTTTTTTGCAAAGGGGGGCCCATTATTTTATAAGCTAGGTGATAAATATGAAAAAAACGATTATTAAGTTTGAACAGTTTGGATTTAAATATCGTACCCAAGCTCAGCCAACATTAAAAAATATTGAGTTAACAATTTATGAAGGAGAGAAAGTACTCATAGTTGGACCATCAGGGTCAGGGAAAAGTACAATTGGGCATTGTTTAAATGGGCTTGTTCCGTTTTCATACAAAGGAGAAACCGAGGGAAGTTTGGAGATTAAGGGCAAAGAGGTCAATAGCCAAGCCCTTTTCGAACGATCCGGATTAGTTGGAACGGTTTTACAAGATTCGGATGGTCAGTTTATTGGTTTATCTGTCGGAGAGGATATTGCTTTTTCCCTAGAGAATAATGCAACCGAACAAGAAGAGATGCAACGTCGGGTGGAAGGTGTGGCGGAACTAATTGAAATGGAACCTTACCTATCTCACTCGGTAAAGGAGCTCTCAGGGGGACAAAAACAACGTGTTGCATTAGGTGGGGTAATGGTTAATGAAGTTGATATTCTTTTATTTGATGAACCATTAGCAAATTTAGACCCAGCTGCTGGAAAATATGCTGTTACTCTTATTGATGACATCCAAAAAGAATCGAATAAAACCGTAATTATCATTGAGCATCGATTAGAGGATGTCCTTTACCGTCATGTTGATCGAATTATAGTCATGAATGCTGGGGAAATTGTGGCAGACCTTCCCCCAAATGAATTGTTAGCTACTTCTATTTTAGAAAAGACAAATATTCGAGAACCATTATATTTGAAAGCATTAAAGTATGCAGGTTGTACAATCACACCAACAATGAAACCAGAGCATATTGACACGATTGAATTAAAAGCATGTAAGGAGCACTTAAGAAATTGGTTTCAGTCAAGACCAGAAGGAGTTGTTCATGTAAAACAGAAACCAGTACTAGAAATCGAAGACCTTACTTTTTCTTATGACCGTAACAAACCGGTATTAATAAATTTGACCTTTTCTCTTCAAAAAGGTGAGATGGTTAGCATTGTTGGAGAAAATGGAGCAGGGAAATCAACTTTGTCAAGTGTATTGTGTGGATTTGAAAAACCAATTAGTGGTGAAATGAGGGTTAATGGTCTAGCTATGACTGATGATACGATAAAAGAACGGGCCAAGCGCATTGGCTTGGTTCTCCAAAACCCGAATCAGATGATTTCTAAGCATTATATTTATGACGAAGTTGCATTAGGTCTTTACGTTCGGGGATTCAAAGAGGAAGAAATTAAGGAGAGAGTGGACAAAGTACTAAAGGTATGTGGGTTGTACCCTTTTCGAAATTGGCCAATTTCAGCGCTTAGTTACGGACAAAAAAAACGAGTAACTATAGCTTCAATGTTGGTACTAGAACCGGAAATATTAATTTTAGATGAACCGACGGCTGGTCAGGATTATTATCACTATACTGAGGTGATGGAGTTTTTAGTAGAGTTAAACAAGCGTGGAGTGATTGTTGTAATCATAACGCATGATATGCACTTAATGCTTGAATATACCTCAAGGTCAATTGTGTTAAATGAAGGACGAGTGTTAATGGACGCACCACCAGAAGAGGTTTTAACAAATCCTGCTGTTATTAAAAAGGCCTCATTAAAAGAAACTTCTTTATATGAGTTGGCACTGAAATCTGGGATATCTGATCCAACTGAGTTTGTTCGTCGTTTTATCGCTCATGAGCGCAAGGAGGGGCGGAAATGGCGGTAAAGATGTTAACATATCAAGAAAAATCATCTTCCATTCATCAACTGACCGGTGCAACAAAGCTACTCTGTTTCGTTATGTGGTCTTTTGCAACTATGGTAACCTATGATACTCGAATTTTATTCCTGTTATTTGTTGTGAGCATTTTTGTATTTAGATTATCAAAGGTAGAATGGCAAGAAGTATCTTTTGTACTCCTATTTATTGTATTCTTTCTTTTTATTAATCATATTGCTATTTATTTGTTTTCCCCTCAGGAAGGTGCCATGATTTATGGAACAAAGCACGTATTACTAGAAGGAGTCGGGAGATATCAACTAACTGCAGAGCAACTTTTTTATCAATTCAATATTACATTGAAATACTTAACGGTTATCCCAGCTGCTCTTCTATTTATTGTTACCACTCATCCAAGTGAATTTGCATCCTCTTTACACCGTATCGGAGTGAACTATCGAATTGCCTATGCTGTTTCAATTGCTCTTCGTTATATTCCTGATGTTCAAAAGGATTATATTACAATAGCACGTGCGCAACAAGCCAGAGGTCTCGATTTGTCACGTAAGGAAAAGCTTCCAAAACGAATCAAAAATGCAATAGCTATTATCATTCCACTTATATTTTCAAGCTTAGAGCGAATCGAAACCGTATCAAATGTAATGGACTTACGTGGGTTTGGAAAAAAGAAAAACCGGACATGGTACAGTTCACGACCATTCCAAAGAAGAGATTACATAGCTCTTCTTTTAGTAGGAGGTTTATTGATATTATCACTTTCTGTCACCTTTTATGATGGAAATCGATTTTTCAACCCATTTTTGTAATTTTCTTCAGTCGATTTCTTCTCTATTCCAGAGGCCTTCATTCCTACTCTTATCGTTTAAGAGAAAATTCGCTCTATTCACGATAGGGAGTAGCATAATAACCATCTTAAACAAATTGAAGAGTATACTTAGAAATGAATCCATATTATGAACACCAACAGCCTAGCCTCGCGATGTAAGGAGGTTCTAAAAATTTTCACCAATGATTTCCAATGCAATTCCTTTTCCTATAACAGGATTCTTCTTTAGTGCTCCCAATGTATATGCAGTAAGAATTCTATCGTGTTTGTTGAAGCGAACTTCAAACTCGAATAATTCGCAACTCATCAACAATACGAGAATCAGCCAAGTTTTTTTACGCTTGGCTGATTCACTGAGGTAAAAAGAAATGAAAAAAATTCAATCCAAATGAAATTTTAGTACAAAGATATACAAGCATACTCTAGTCCGTTTTGATCTATGGTTGTGTCTTGATATAGTAATAAGCCATAATTTGGAATACAAGTACGTTTCCTATTAAAATCAATAAAAAGCCATTTAATGGATTATCCACTACCCCATAATGAAAGAGAACTAAAATGATACTAGTCCATAGAAGGCTAAATAAATAAGATGAATATCCTGCATTGACTATTATCTTCTCTCTCCTCTTATCATCTTGACCGTAGAAAAATAACTTTTCTGAAATAAACGAAATTCCTCCAAGTATTAAAAAAGTGCCAACTATTTTTTGCCCGTCATAAAAAAAGAAAGAGACACCAGCTACAGTTAGTAATACACCTAAAAGAATATTAATAAATTTCATTTAAAATCCTCTCTTTCTGTGCTGGAATGAATAAAGATCAACTTATACACAACGGCTATAGAATTAAGAACTCTTTATTATTAAACCTTAAAAAATAAAGAGTATTCTGATTATTTCACACAAGCTTGCCCGACTATATACTATCATCCGTTCCTTATCAAACTAACGCTCCCTTGATGATGTTAGCCAATTCTTCGTGATTTTAAAAACACCCATTAAAAATAATCCAATTGTAGCAATTATAAAAAAAGTAATGTTAATACTGTTTAAATCATTATTTATAACTGCCAAAAATAGAGCACCTACAGCAAACAATAAAAAGCCCATCCAACATAATACTTTTTGTATCAATTTGATCATCCCTTGTATGAACTGAAAATAACACCAGTGCTTTCTATTAATTGCCTCATTAACATCTCTTCTCATTTTCATATCCGACAGAATAAAAAGGCTACATTGTAAGTTGGATGTTTTAATTAACAATTTATTCATAATGATAGCATATATTCCATTTACTGTTTGACCATTTGTTGAATCACGCTATAGTTATTCGACTTTTTTCATCGTAAAAAAGCTCTTTAGTATAGATCCAAAGAGCAAAATGTAATTTTATTAAAGATACGATTTAACTTCAATTCACCATTACAGTTTCCTTTAGCCCTTTCTCTACGTTTATTTTATTGTCTTGAAAGTATTCCACTAAATTATCTGATTGATGGATATATATGAGTGCTTTCGACACCTTTTTTTTCATCCCGAAATACCCTGTTGAAGCAATCGGACTTTTGAAAATAATTTCATACTTTAATTCATCACTTATACCAAATATCCTCGTTAACACCCTAGGAAAAGCTGTAACATGAAATACATTTTGTTCATGAATCATTTCTCCGCTTTGTTTATACTGTATGGAGGTAGCTTGAATACGCTCAATGTCCTCGATATGAAACATCAATTCTCGTCTTGCCCCAATTTTCATCACGACTTTATTGTCTTTTACAAGGACTGGCGTGTTTCTAACCCAATTGTAGTCTCCTATTATGTAAATAATGCTGTAAATGTGAAGGCCTGACATGATGTAAGCAATAGACGGTTCTTCTTTTTTAAAGTAAATGTGAAAAACAAACATTTCAATGATTTGTTCATGCAAAAGTGCTAAAAATAACCAAAAGTACATCGATTTTTCATGTAAAGAAAATGGTGAAGATCTATTATGCTTTCGCCAATGAAAGATAGCATAATAAATAATTTTCCATTCTTTAATGATAATAGTCAAAAAAGGATTTCTATCTATTTTTCCTTGCTTATACTTCACATAGAGAAATAGTAGAAAGCCTTCAAATAAGACTACCATTATAACCATTGTAATGAGCATCTGAGTATCCATCATATTGCCCCCTAGCGATATAATTGAACATAAAACATACTTCACCTTTCACAAATAACGTCCTTAGTTACCTATTACTGTAAGTGTAAATTTTCCTTAGCACTCTGTAAATTAATCTTGTTATGATTCCATAATTTTGTCACATTTCACCAAATTCCTGACTCCTAACTTTGTTGATAAATGTATATAACAGCTTATTATAGTAGTACTGCCAGTATACTTATTCACAATACGTTTCTCCTGAAAATGGCGCTTTTCCGACTAAATAGTAAACAAAAAAGGGGCGCGTTCTGGAAAACGCGCTAACCTGTATCTAATGCATTAACTTTTCTCTGAGCTTAGCATATATAATCATGGTTTCACTTTTTTGATGTTCGAGTAGGCTTTGAATCACTTCAGATGGACCTCCGTTATTAATCATTGAGGGGCGCTAACTGTCCTTAATTGGTGCGGATGTATGATTTTTAAAATTTCAGCTCAATTAGAGATACGTTTTAGACTATGATGTTCTTTTTTGCTCTTCTTTCTGTCATTAATAAACAATCTTCTGATCATTCCATAGGAGTATTAACAGCTTCTTTTGTTCAGGAGTTAGGTTGGTCTTCTCTTTGAATAACCTTGATTTCTTATACTGTTTAATCCATTTATCTTCTTAAGTAAATGTACGGAACGCTCTTTTGTCATGTAAATTCTCTTCATTATTCAGATAGTAAGTTTATTCGACTTGACCTTAAACTTTCTGTCTAACTATGTGTAGCCGGTCCAGCCTTCTTTGATTTGTAAAAGAATCGGATTATTATCGAAAATACAAGCAATCCAATACAATCACATAGAGATCATTCGATTATAACTTGATGTTATATTTTTTCAAGAAATCTTTCACTCTAGATATATTTCTTTCTATAAAGTTTGTTGGATCTTCACTAACCTCCAATATATAATTCAGGAAACTTACTCTTCTAGCTGTCATAAATAAATCTAGCTCATAGTCAGTTACTTCAGGCAAATCACGAATCTTTCTATAACCTTCAAAATAAAGTTTTTTAACTTCGTCAAACTTTAGAGATTCATTATACTTGTAGTAATACAACATTATTGATAAATCGTGTATAGGTAAACCAAGCATAGAGTCTGCAAAATCAATAATGTGCATTTGTTCATCTTGTACCTTAATATTAAATGGATTTAGGTCACCATGTATTAATTGAATGTCTTCAATATTATTTTTATAGAAAGAAGATAATTTATTATTTAAATAAGGGATAATACTGTCCATTATTTGATGGTATTCCTTTGACAAATGTTTCTGAAATTCTTCTTGCTTATATATGGCTTGTTCTCCCTTAAAATAAAACACTTCATTCCACATTTTTGGGGTAAGTTCTGTAGGGACTGAAATCCCGTATGTTGCGTTATGCAAATGAGCAGTTAGCTCACCTAATTGCACAAGCCGCTTATCATTTTCATTTCCTTCTAACTCTTCACCATCCAACCAACTATAAACGGAAACATATTTCGGTGTAGAAGTATAATCTGATGAAATAACTTGTAATTTCTCACCATCTTTACCAGGGATCATTCTTGGTGCTGAAATGTGGTTTGTTTTATTTACAATGTCCATAAAAAATATTTCAGTAAGGTTATCTTCAAGAGAACTATATTCCTCTTCAAAAATCTTTAACGCATATACGTCGCCAAAGCTATCGATAACCTTGTATAAAAAGTTGGTCTCGTCACTCAAAAATTCTAATTGCTTTACTTGTAGATGATATCTTTCTGCCGAAAGTTCAGCTACCTTTTGTAAAGCTTCTTTTTTGGATAATGGGCTATTTTGTTCGTATGCCATATTATATACACCCTTTCAAATTGCAAGCTTTTTTATTCGTAATTCTTACTATTAAGACTAATTGATGATGAACCACAAATAAATAACAAGAATTATTAGTAATCAAAGTCACCATAAAAAAACTGATCATCTATTTTGCTAGATGATCAGTTCTAATGTCATTAATTCTTTGTATAAATTATTTTTTTTACAGTTTCAATTGAAAGGAAATGTTGTTCAGCTAATTGATAAACAGTCTTTCCATTTTTAAAATCATTTTTCATAGAAGTATTTCTTTCATTGATTTTTTGCCTTCCACCAGAACATGTACCCCATTTTTGAAAATTATTCTTCGTTTTAGGAATATATATTGTTTCCCCTTGAACATATTGTTGAAGTTCTTTTAGAAGTTTTTCAGGTAGAATTTTGTTTGCATTTATATAACTCATTTCTGCAGCCCCTTATTCGTCATTAATTCCTATAAATAAGGTGCAAAGCCATACATCAGAAATGGAAATACAAAGCAGCAGTGATTTTATTTTTCACTTCATGCGAAGTATTAATTTCTAATACAAGACTTTGCATGAGTAAATTCCAAATTTGCGAACGAAATAATTATCATAGTAATGCCCCTTCCCAAGTTAGACTATTATGCTATTTTATCAGAATTTTTAAACTTTTGAAACTGATGATATACATAAATTAAATTTTCATATCTCGCATAGATGATGCTGCTAGATCTATTTAAACTTTAGTAGAACAAACTATATAAAACTAAGGGAGGCGGTACTTCTTTATATCAGATCAACAGTAATATAGAATTATACAGTGATCAATAATTAGTTTATTAAACGAAATAACCCACTTAATTGAGTGGGTTATTTATAATAATATCTAGTTTTTATTTAGGTAGTGTAGAGATTAGTCATCGTGTCACCTTCGATTATTGGAAGTTCAATGGAACAATCAGTTCTATAATGCTATTTTATTGAAACCGGTTTATCGTGACTTTTTCTCGTGCTTAATGGCTCAATTGAATGTATAGGTAGATCCTTATAAATTTTCAAGATTATCCACTAAATCTTGGATACTAAAGTAAAGATGACCATGTTCGTCTACATGAATAACCTTTGCTTTTCTTAGTTTTGACAAGGTTCGACTAATGGTTTCTCTTGTTAGCCCAATCATACTAGCAAGTTCACTATTACTAAACGCCACTTTTAATGCGTAAGTATCGCCTTGGATATGCTCTCCATGAGTTTTCGAGATTCTAATTAATAATTTGATTACTTGATCATGGGTATTATTTAATAGTTGTACTTGAAGACGTTCCTGGAGATCAACTATTTTACTTCCAAGTATATTAAAGATTCTAATACATAATTTAGGGTTTTCGATTAGTATTTGTTCAAATTGTTCGATTGGAACAACGACTAATTCTGCATTATCGAGCACCTCTGAAAATGCAGGGTAGTTCCCTTTACGAAAGAAACCGACATGAGGAAACATATCTCCTTCCTTTAAGATTGAGACGATTTGTTCCTTTCCATTCAGTTCACTTTTATAAATTTTTATCCGACCTTTATAAATAAAGTAGACGTTTTCGAGTGGATCCTCCTGTAAGAATACGTGGCTTCCTTTTATGAAGGTTCTAGAGAATGAAATTTTCACAACTTTTTCAATTTCTTCTTGTTGTAAATCTTTAAAAATTGGGAATGTAGAAAGGAGTTGAGAAATATTTTCTTCGTTCATAATATTCCTCCTTTATGAACAGATGGAGAATTTCCCCCTATTTTGGGATCTTATATACTATAGTATTCTTTTAGCAATAATGCAAACATGAAAGGTCCATAACAATTAGAAGCAGATGAGCGATGAATATAACTGTAAAGTTTATGTAAAAACGAAAGAGGAGAAAACGATTTGCTTTCTCCTCTTTCTTCTAGAACGTTATACAAGTTATAATGATTATTCTTCTAGTTCCCCAGCTGGACCGAAGAATTCATAATGAATTTGTTCTTGTGGTATACCTAGTTCCTTGATGTTTCGATATATGGCTTTCATAAATGGAACAGGGCCGCAGAAATAGAATTCTGATTGGTTATCGTGAACGAGATCTTTAAGCGTATCTAATGTTACGAACCCTTCTTTATCATAGTTCTTTTCAGCACGATCACTAGTAGTAGGATCAGAGTAAGCAACGTATTTCTTTACGTTGTTATGTTGTTTTGCAATGTTATTCACATGTTCTGCCATAGCATGAACGTCACTGTTTAAAGCGGCATGAATAAATGTAACATCACGATTTGGTTGCTTCTCAATAACTGTATTTAACATACTAATCATAGGAGTTAGACCAACTCCCCCGCTCAATAGGACAATAGGAGCTTCTTTCTTTGTATCTAGAGCAAAGTCACCTGCTGGAGCACTTAATAGAATAGTATCTCCCTCATTTGCTTCATGATGAAGATAATTCGACACAACTCCTGCTGCTTTCTCTCCCACTTCATCTTCGCGTTTAACACTAATACGGTAGTAATCTTTTCCAGGTGCATCTGATAAGCTATATTGACGAAGTTGAGTATGTTTTTGGTCTTTAGGCTTTACTTTAATTGTTATATATTGACCTGGTAGGAAGGATGAAATGTCTCCTTTGTCTACTGGTTTTAAATAGAAGGATGTAATAACATCGCTTTCTTTAATTTTTTGATCAATATAAAATTCTCTAAAGTCAGACCAGCCACCTTTTTGTTGTTCCGCTGCTTTGTACATTTCATCTTCAACACCAATAAATGCATCTGCAATGACACCATAAGCTTCTCCCCATGCATTGATGATTTCATCTGTTGCTGCATCACCTAATACTTCTTTGATTGCTTGTAAAAGACAAGAGCCAACAATAGGGTATTGCTCTGGTTTAATTCCTAGGCCTCTATGTTTATGTCCAATTTGTTTAACAACCGGTAGGATTTTTTCCAATTGATCAATGTTTGCTGCTGCAGCATAAACAGCGTTAGCTAATGCCGTTTGTTGACGACCTTGTTTTTGATTGGCATGGTTAAAAATATCTAATAACTCCGGGTGTGAGTCAAACATTATTTGATAAAATCTTTTTGTGATTTTTGTTCCATGTGTTTCTAATACCGGAACGGTTGATTTAATAATAGCAATTGTGTCTTGAGAAAGCATAATGATTCTCCTTTCTATTCTGCAACTAACTTTTTTCAATTCAATTTGTATCTTACATCTACAATTATAGGAAATAGAATCTTAGTGGAGTGTGATTTTAATCACGCAAATTGTGTCTGTTTCTTGAACAGTATCGTTGACTTTCTTCAACTCCCCCTTATTCCGTCACGAATAACATGGCGTCTGTCTGAATTTATCATGTAACTGAGGTAGGGGAATTATTCATAGTTTAATGGGTTATATGATAAGAATTAGAGTTGTATAAAGAATAGCTCCTATTTTATTGACTAATGCATACCAATCTAATCATCGAAAGAGTGTCATAGCCAGTACCTTTAAGAAGAAAAATCATTATTTTTGTTTAATCCCATTCATTTTGTAACATCTAGGCTCATTTAATTGTAGTTTTTGATAATAGTTAACTTAACGTATAAGTCGACAGATGTAAGGATAAATTTACCTCATAGTTTTGTATCAATCTAAGAAAACAAGGCCCTTTTCAATAAAAGGCCTTGCATTCACTCCAATCATGTTCCAAACACGCACTCTGTTTTGCTCATCATGAATCGTAATGATAGTTAAGCTTTCTTTCGAACATTTCCAAATACAAGGAGAATACAGAAGATTGCTAACAGTGATAATAGCAAAAAGCTCATGGAATAAGAGCCAGTAGCGGTAAGGATGGCGGCTGCCACGAGCGGTGGGAAAAATCCTCCGAAACTTCCTATAGCTGCTACAACTCCATTTCCAATTCCAGCTTGCTTACCTGCTACTTCAGGAACAATCTTAAACACAACACCATTTCCAATTCCAGACATTGAACTAATTACCATTAAGGTCGTTACAAATAGTGGAAGCGATAAGGAAAAGGATAGGCAAACACCACTTACTGTAATAATGGAAAATACGATTAATAATAACCGGTAGGCATTAAAACGATCCGCTAAATATCCTCCAATCGGACGGATTAATGTGGCTATCATAATAAAGCTACCTGTAATAATTCCGGCATTTACTTTTGAAACCTCGTATATATTAACTAAGAAAATCGGCATAATCACAGTGAATGAGACAAACACCCCAAAGGTTAAGAAATAAAAAATAGATAATTTCAATATTTGTTTATGTTCAGCTATATATTTTAAGAGACGAACTTTTTGAGGTTTGATTGTTTGTTCTTCTCTATCACCTAAAAAGTAGTTAACCACAACAAAAAGGATAATTAAAATTAAGTAAAATTGGATCGTTAGTCTCCAACCGAATGAATTTGCTACTACCGGGGCAAGGAATGATGTAAAGGCTGTCCCCATATTCCCCATCCCATATAACCCATTCACAAAACCTAATCGATTTTTTGGAAAATATTTCGGAAGCGACGTAACTCCAATAGAAAATGTAGCTCCACTTATTCCTAAAAGAAGCCCAAAAAAGAAAAGCTCAATGAAAGACGTAGCTCGGCTTATAAAAAAGACAGGAATTAGTAAAAAAAGGAAATTAATAATAAATAGTTTTCTTGCCCCAAGAGAGCCAGTAAAGTAGCCAACTGGAATTCGTAGGAGTGACCCTACAATAACTGGTGCTGCAGTTACCCATGCAATTTGGTTGGCAGATAACTCAATATCTTTTGAGATAAAAGGCATTAAAGATGAAAGAATGACCCAAACCATAAAGCTAACAATTAAGCTTGATGTTTCTATTGTCAACACAAAAGATGGTTGTTTTTTTAGTAGATGATTCTTCATGATGACCCCTTCTTTCTTTATTTTATACTCTGAGTGTAGAACATATGTTATTACCAAAGTGTGACTAAAATCACACTTTGGAAAATAGCGTTCAGTGTATTAATAGAATCTAGCGCATTGTTTAATCTTGTAATTATGTAAACCTATTCATCGAATTGTAATAACAACTGAATTTTCTCTTCATTTATAAATGCCATATTGACTAATATATAGTCCAATTTCTTTTAGATTGCTGCTTTTAGTATTATCTTTCAGATACTTCTATTACTATCACGAATAACAAAGCTAGCTATACTAGTGGCGTAAAAGGGTATAGGCTATTTATTGAAAGAAAGACACTCTCGAATTTGGGAAATCTCAGAAGCATATTAATCAATCTCTTTTCAAAATAGCTTCTTTTTACTATGTACGATATTTTTGATTGAACTTTATTCCAAACTAACATATTAAAAAACATATCCACTCTTCCGAATAGGTTTTATATGAATATATTACTATTTATTACATTATTGAATAGGGAAGTTAGTAAATACTAACTAATAAACAAGAAAAATATTATATAAAAAGGGGAAGTAATGGTCATTATAATCAGAAAAATCAGATTTTCGTAGGATGCTTTCGTTTTCGATCTTATGTTTTACTAAAAATAGTAATTCAACTTTTATTTGAATTCGATTATATAAAGCAGGCTGTTTATTACGATTCAGAAAGATGAATACATGGAGTGGTGTCTTTACCTAAGATTTTTTGATTCTAACGGTAAAAGAGAACGATTTAAACCTGTATTAGCGCCTTCATTCTTTATTTGAAACCCTATACAATAAAGAAGACATCGATAAGATTAGCTTGGTCAACAAGTCTCATTAGTCCTAGTAATAGGGTTGCTGTTACTGACCGCAAAATAATTTCTTGAACCAATACTAATATCAGTCTTCTTGTAACCACTAGCAAAGTTAAGTTTTAAAAAATTACGAATAACCAAATTAAATGATAAAGGCAGTGCGCACAAACTCAGCTACTAATTTGGAAAACGTAAAAATAACAAATTCGATAAAGGATAATGTCTTTTCAAAATACAATGGCTTTCTATATATAGAAAGCCATTCAAAAAAAATTTAATTCCGAGTTTTTTTATATGTTTTGTCAATATTGAAATAGAGTCATAAGACGTGAAAAGTTGTTTCCTGAGGTATATCGCGTTATCCAGAGTACCTTGTGACGGATTTTAATGATCTTGCATCTTGGAAAAAATACCTGAGTGTAACACAAAATGGCGTATGAAAGTGCTAGTCAATGAACTAAAAATTGTGACATAGAACTATTATTTAAGAACCAGATTACGTTTACGATGACATACCATTACAAAATAAATAGATTGTTTTTCGAAAGTTGAATAAAGCAATTATTAGGGGAGGTGGTTGTGATGTAGAGGGTACATTAATGAAACTTTGAGTTTTCCTAGTTTCATTCTAAAAGAAAAAAAGCCATCGATAAGGTTACCTTGGTCAAGAAGTCTCCTCTCAATTTTAGAGTGCCGAAAAAAGTGAACCAACTAAAAAGTAGACTACTTTTGGGTTACACCATTTACAACAAAGGATTAGATATTTGAGTAAACACTCTAATTTATTGTTCATAAACTATCTTTTATTTGTGGAAAAATTCCATTCATTAGATGTAGGGAGCATCGATAGGTTAAATTAGCAATTTTTCTATCTCTGATGACCTTTATAATTCATAGGATAACTTTTTGACAATAACTAGAGATGGATAAAATTAATTTATTTGGGTGTGATATTAGGCTAATAACCTAATAAGGTTTTTACTTCAATATTAATTTTACTGGACAGGAGCGTATTAGAAATGAAAAAATTTATTAAAGCAGCTTCAACAACAACACTGGCAACAATAATAGGCATGAGTACAATAAATCCTACTAATGTTCTTGCTTCAAGTCAAAATGCAACTGACAGTGTATTAGATAGTCAACCATTAGTAACTCCCTTTCATAGCTACTATGAGGGAATATCGGAATATCCTGAACTAGCTATACCTAATTTATCTGAAGCTTTACAGAATACTTATGAAGTATTCCCTGAATCTACAAAAGATTTAGAAGGAGGACAGGTGACTCATCAAGGTCAAGGTCATTTATTTCAACCTCTTGGTATTTATAACGATTCTATTGATACACAAGGTGAAGTATGGTCTTTAGTAGATTCGATTAGTGATTCCTATAAATTTATCGCTGGATATATTTCACCAGATGGAAAATTTTATGATTTTTATTCAGACATTAGCCCACGCTCTATTTTTTTAGAAGAGTACATTAGAGAAGCAAAAAATGAGTTCAGAAAAGTACTGTCGGATATTTTAAGCATAGAATTTAGTTCTGGAGAAGGACATGTTCCTGAAAACCAATACTACGGCACGCTTCTCTTCGATTGGGGCGAATTCACCCCTGTGAATGGCCAATTAGATATGTATTATAAAAAAGTTGAAGAGACATTTAGTCTGAATGGAGCTTCAAACTTTGGTTTTCCAGTAATGTTACTCCCTGAGGTCGAGGTAGGAATCCCTTCTTCTGAAATAAATGTTTTTACTTCTTCAGTTGGTTTGGATACAAATCATTTTGATTATGGGTATAATGAAACATTATCTAGTGTTTTTGGATATGAAATCATTCTTCCTAGGGACGATTTATCAACCAGTTATCAATATAATTATAATGGAGGCTCAGTCGATTTTACTCTCTATCAGCTTGTAATGGAATATTCTTTTGAACCTAATGATGCTGTAAAGAGATCAGCTTCGAGTCTTAAGAGATCGCTAGATAGTAAAGGTCTTGGCACTAGTACGTTGAAATGGGAGGGAGCGTTCCAATCTCCAGTTGTCTATGAAGCTGGGCTATTTGCTGTAGAAAAGGAACAAGAACAAAATCTATTAGAACCATCTTCAATAAATGACTTTACAGACTCTGGATGGAATAGAAATGAAAATAAGCTTAACATAAGCTTTAGCTCAGAAACAACCCCTGATGGTGAACTAGCACAAAAATTAACCCAAACAGAGGTTAACGGTTCTGTACAGCAATATGTAAATATCGCTTCAGAAGGCAAGAAATATACATTTGGCGTTTGGTTGAAAGCAGATGAGCCTCACCAAGCACAGATAAAGATTCAAAATCGTCACAATACTGAATCAACAGGATTAAAAGTCGATGTTACAACTGAATGGCAGTATTTCTCCGTAACATCGGACCAACCGTTTTCTACAAATGATGGGATAACGGCTGTAATTTGGCCAAGTGTTTATAATGGAACAACAGACTCGGTGTATGCATCGAAAGCCAAGCTTATTGAAGAATAATTGATGTATTAATTTTCTATAGTTATTAGAAAAAGATTACGCTAATACTATAGGAAGTTATGGTTGATAATTTCACTTATTTTCTCTTCCTCTCTATGATTACTTTAATGGTTTTTAATAGAGAAATAGATTCCCTATTTTCAATCTAACCGCAAACAATGAATGGTTCTAATTCAATTTCATTTTGGACAGACTTCACCTCCGAGTAAAGCTGTCCTTTTTTAATGCAGTAATTATCTATTAAAGACTGAATAAAATTTCGTAAATGTCCTATAAAAATGGAGAGTTCATTTCCTTGTTTTTTTAGGATTACATTTATGAAGGAAAACCATTTCGTAATAGATGCATTAGTTCAACAAATTAAGGAATCAATCCAAGCTTCACCGTCACCTTCTACAAACGCGGGCTTTAGTTTAACGAAGATAGATAATTTGTCTCGAATTTTAGTTGGGTGGGATTGTAGAACAACAGCGGTAGAAAGTGATGGGATTTTATATAGAAATTCATACTAAATCATCAGGAAAAGAAACCATTTTGATCAACCTCTTTTTTAGCAAAAAAGTTTTTCTGATAAAACTTTAGTAAAGCTCATGGTCCAAAAGTAAGGGTTTTATAATAGATAAGACAGCTGGTTTCAATCCCAATTTAACGTAATGCGTATTTAGAGTTCAAGTATTTGATATTCTATAATAATCGTGTATTATATTAATTGTTAGTTAACACTAACCAAAATTATTTTTGAACCAAGAAAGGAGAGTAGCACATGAAGGATGTTCGGTTTTCGCCAACGTCTATTCCTCCCCTTCTAATGCTAAGCTACATTTGAAGTAAAAGGGGGCTGTGCGAACGAAAGAAAATGAAAAATACAACAAAAAGAACGGAACTTCCTCGCTTCCATATTGGCGTAGTAGCCATTATTTCAGCATTATTTATCCTATTTCTTTTTCTGGCAAATTTAGTAAAAAAAGGCGACCCAATTAAGATAGATACAGTACTTAGGAATATATTTGTATTAGAAGAGCAATCATTTTTATTTACGATATTTAAAGGGATAGCCTGGTTTGGGTCAACAACTGGTATTATTACATTACTATTCATTATGGTGGTATTACTTATCTGGAAGTATCGTGATTATAAGGGAGCCATCGTCTTCGTGGTGATGGTCATGTTAACCAATTTTTTAAGCAAAGCATTAAAAGCATTGTTTCAACGAGAAAGGCCTATCATACCTCTAGATGAGTTGGATTATAGTTTTCCTAGTAGTGGGGCATTCATTAGTCTAGTAGCATACGGACTAGCTACTTATTTACTTACACGTAATAGAACGAAACTAAAAGAAAAGTATTTGATCAGTATAGTTGGCGTGACTCTAATCATTTTAATCGGTATAAGCCGTGTTGCACTATCCGCTCATTACCCTACAGACGTTATTGCAGGGCACACACTCGGAGCAATATTCCTTATATTATCTATTTATCTATATCGTTGGTGGTTAAAAACTAACTAAGTAGTCAATCATTAAAGGGCGTGTACCGGGTATCAGCCTTAGTACGCTTAGAATATAGCATGGTACTCTACCATTAAAATTTCACCTATGCTTAATCTTACTTCAAACGATAGGAAAACTCGATTAGATAGTCGTTTTTCCATGCATAAACTGTTCAATTTCCAGTTGAAGTACTTCAGTAAGAAACTTCAGCTGGATTTTTTTACGTTCTGTGGCGCTAGAGCATGCATTCCCTGTATTGTAAATAATTTCTTATCATATAAGCTTTCTTAAAGAGATAATTAATGATATACCAATCGACAGAAGGATACTCGCCGCTTCTATTTCCTTCGAGGAACTACTTTGTTGCTCTCATCGCCATCATAAAATAACCTCCTCTCCCCCAATTAAGAGCCCTGTTTAACAATATAATTTACCGGCTTCAAATCTATTTATTACCCTAATAGGCCTTAATGTGATTTTAATCACAAATTTACTCCAATCATTTCGTTATACTATTCATTGAGGAGAAGTTCAGTTAGCCTCCGCTCTATCGTATCAACTTTTTTTAAATAGAATTTCGGTTGTATGGCACTGACTTTTCGCTTAAAACACAAGAAACAGGAGGATTTACTATGGAATTCATCGTTAATATCGATCAATTAGATAAAAAGACAAAGCATGTGGAGAAAGTATTAACGTTTAATGGAAACAAAGTATTGAATCTTCAGCTAGCTAGAGGCGAAAGCATACCCGTTCATGATGCACCAGAACATGTAATGGTGATTGTTAGAAAAGGGAAGGTTCTTTTCCATGTAGGTGAAGAACAGGTCGAACTAATGAGTGAAAACTTTATTTATTTAAAACCGTTAGAAAAACATAGTTTACACGCGCTTGAAGATGCTCACATCTTAGTCGTACAAATTAAAGAGTAGGATGTAAATTGATATACACGAATCATTCAAAATAAAAAAAGCACGAGATTTCAGCAGAAATCTCGTGCTTTTTCGTTATCCTCTAAGTTCCGCACCGACTTTTTCTTTTACAGCTGCTAATACTTTATCATGTGCTTTAACGACTTCTTCATCCGTTAGCGTGCGGTTTGGATCAAAATATTTAAGTGAGAAGGCAACCGATTTTTTCCCTTCTTCCATATGCTCCCCTTCGTAAAGGTCAAACACTGCTACTTCTTTCAATAAAGAGCCACCAGCTTCTTCAATAGTACGCTCGATATCTCCTGCCAATACGCTCGAGTTTACTACTAGCGCAATGTCACGTGTGATAGATGGAAAGCGTGGAATGCTATTATATTGAAGTGGTAATTTTTCTTCACCGAACAGCGTACCTGCGTTTAATTCGAATACATATGTTTCTTTTAAATCCAATTCTTTTTGTACTTCAGGGTGAATTTGACCTACAAATCCAAGTACTTCATCCTTTAAAAGAATCTCTGCCGTACGACCAGGGTGCATTCCATCTAATTGTACCGGCTTATACTGAATGTTCTTACTTACACCTAGCTTTGCAAACAGCTCTTCTAAAATCCCTTTTGCTACGAAGAAATCAACTGCCTTTTTCTCTCCTTGCCAAGGGTGATGCATCCATAAACCTGTTAGTGCCCCGGCAATATGCTCGATTTCATAAGGTAACTCTTGCCCTTCTTCTTTTAAAAATACTGAGCCAATCTCATAAAAAGCGATTGAATCATTTTGTCGCGCCACATTATACGAAACAGATTCTAACAGCTGTGGAACAATGCTCAACCGAAGATTACTACGTTCTTCACTCATTGGCATAATTAATTTTACTGGGTCACGTTTAACTAATGCGTATTGAGTAGCCTTCACATCATTAGTTAAAGAATACGTAATCGCCTGATTAAGCCCTGCTCCTTCAAGAGTCTTTCTTGAAATGCGACGCTTCAATTGATAAGGGGATAAGCCACCAGGCTGGCTTTCTCCAGCAGGTAAGGTCAATGGAATACGATCATAACCGTACAAACGTGCAACTTCCTCAACTAAATCAGCCTCAATAGAAATGTCACCTCTACGCGTTGGCGCAATCACTTCGAACGTAGTTCCCGTTACATTTACTTGGAATTGAAGTCGTTCAAAAATGTTGATTACTTCTTCAACTGTAATACTTGTTCCTAGTGAAGCATTAATTTTATCTAGCGTAATACGAACAGTGGAGGGCTCTATCGTTAATGTATTAGCGACAACGTCCCCCTCTAACATTTCTGCACCTGCAAATTGAACAAGAAGCTCAGCTGCTCTATCTGCAGCAAGTACAACCCGATTAGGGTCAACCCCTTTTTCAAAACGTGTACTAGCTTCACTTCTTAATCCATGATCCTTAGAAGCTTGTCGAACCGTTTGTGGTGCAAAGTAAGCAGATTCTAATAAAACCGTAGTCGTATCTTCCGTTACTTCCGAATCCGCTCCCCCCATAACACCGGCTAATGCTACAGGCTCTGACCCATTTGTAATGACAAGATGAGAATCAGTAAGAGTGCGTTTGGCATCATCTAGAGTGACCAATTCTTCTCCACTACGTGCCTTACGCACGACAATTTCTTGACTTCCAAATTGATCATAGTCAAAAGCATGTAAAGGCTGGCCGTATTCTAAAAGTACGAAATTCGTAATATCCACTACATTATTATGAGGACGAATACCTGCAGTCATTAAACGGTTTTGTAGCCAAAGTGGAGATGGCGCAACTTTTACATTCTTCATCACTTTCGCTACATATAATGGATTGTCTTCCTTTGCTTCAACGTTAATGGATATATAGTCTTCCGTTTTTTCTGAAGTTGAAGCCACTTCAATTTTCGGTAGTTGAACATCTCTTCCCAATATTGCCGCAACTTCATATGCTACCCCTAACATACTTAAGCAATCCGAACGGTTTGGCGTTAAGCCCAATTCTAAAATAGCATCATCTAAATCAAGTGCTTCTAAAGCATTTGTTCCTACTTCAACGTCCGTCGGGAAGACGAAAATCCCTTCACTATAATCTTTAGACACAAGCTTACTATCAATCCCTAGCTCCTTCAGGGAACAAATCATGCCGTGGGAAGCTTCGCCGCGTAGTTTTGCTTTTTTGATTTTGAAGTTACCTGGTAATACTGCACCTACTGTTGCAACTGGTACCTTTTGTCCTTGTGCAACATTCGGCGCTCCACAAATAATCTGAACAGGCTCTTCTGCCCCAATATCAACTAAACATTTGCTTAATTTATCTGCATTAGGATGTTGTTCTCGTTCCATAACATATCCGATAACCACTCCACTAACGCCTTCGCTTTTACGTTCTACTCCTTCTACCTCAATACCACTGCGAGTAATTTTCTCCGCAAGCTCTTCAGGAGTCACTCCAGATAAATCTACGTACTCTTGTAACCATTTATATGAAACAAACATGTATATACCCTCCTTTAATTTTACTCATGCTCATGAAACTGTTTTAAGAAACGAATATCATTTGTATAGAAATGACGAATATCATCGACACCATATTTTAGCATCGCAATACGCTCAGGACCCATTCCAAACGCAAAACCTGAATATTTCTTTGAATCGAAACCTGCCATTTCCAATACATTAGGATGCACCATGCCCGCTCCTAAAATCTCAATCCAACCCGTTCTTTTACATACTGAGCAGCCTTTTCCATCACACATTTTACAAGAAATATCCATCTCAACAGAAGGCTCTGTAAATGGGAAAAAGCTTGGACGTAAACGAATTTCACGCTCTTCACCGAAGATCTTTTTAGCAAATACTTGTAAAGTTCCCTTTAAGTCACTCATCGAAATATTTTCATCAATCACTAATCCTTCTATTTGCATAAATTGATGAGAATGTGTCGCATCATCAGAATCACGACGGTACACTTTTCCTGGACAAATGATTTTTACAGGCCCTTCTCCTGCATGTTTCTCCATTGTTCTTGCCTGAACAGGAGAAGTATGAGTACGCAATAAAATTTCTTCCGTTATATAAAACGAATCCTGCATATCACGTGCTGGGTGACCTTTTGGTAAATTCAAAGCCTCAAAGTTATAATAGTCCTTTTCCACTTCTGGACCTTCAGCAACTTGGTAGCCCATACCGATAAATAGATCTTCAATCTCTTCGATTACTCTTGTTAACGGATGGTGATTCCCTTCCTTTACAGGACTCCCTGGTAGCGTCACATCGATGGTTTCAGAAGCTAACTGCTTTTCAACCGCATCCCGCTCAAGCTTACTTTGTTTTTTCTCAAGGGACTGTCCGATTTCACCTCGCACTTCGTTTGCCAACGCACCCATTTTAGGACGTTCTTCTGCTGACAACTTTCCCATTCCACGTAATACTTCTGTAATTGGTCCTTTTTTTCCTAAGTAGGCTACGCGGACTTCATTTAATTGCTTTAAATCAATTGCTTCGTCTATTTTCTTAAGAGCTTCTAATTGAAGTTCCTTTAATCTTGACTCCATATTACTTCCTCCTTTTAATCTAAAAAATAAAAAAACCTCATCCCTATAGAAGGGACGAGGTTACATTCGCGGTACCACCCTACTGAGCACAAATATTCTATGCTAGCTTCATTGAGATAACGGATTTCTATCCGGAACGTCTTTACATTTTAAAAAATGGTCCTAACGCCAACTACAGAGGTGAACTTCGCTTGCACTTTCTTAAAATGCTTCCAGTCAAGGCATTTCTCCCTGAAAAAAAAGAAGCAAGCTACTTTTCTCTATCATCGTTTTTTTCATATGTACTTTATCATATGAAATCTATTATAGTATAGGTCACAACTAAATTTCAAGCCCACCCTTATTTTCCAATTCGACCATAATACATTAATATTCCAGCTGCTACCGCTACATTTAAGGATTCACTCTTCCCATGTATTGGTATGTAAAGATTTTGATCGGTTCTAGCTAATAACTCCTTTGTTATACCACTTCCTTCATTCCCAACTACAATTGCAAATGGCTCGTTTATTGTTACGGTTGAATAATCCACCCCATTTTCAAGCGCTGTCCCATATACCTTCACACCTTGTTGTTGCAGGGTAGTAAGCGTATCGTTTAAGTTTTGACGATATATAGGAAGGTGAAAATGGCTGCCTTGAGCAGAACGAATTACTTTTGGATTATATGGATCAACCGTTCCATCCCCAAGAATGACAGCATCCATTCCAGCAGCGTCTGCCGTCCGAATCATCGTGCCGAGATTCCCAGGATCTTGTACGGAATCAAGAAGTAAAAAAGAGGTTCCTTCAAACTTATCTTCAGCCTGTTGTTGGACGCAGACAGCAAAAATCCCTTGTTCGTTCTCCGTATCCGATATGGCCTTTGCCACCTCCCTGGATAAGCGAGTTATAGAAATGTTATCCACATTCCAATTAGTAGGTAGTGTAATGTCTTCACTCATCATAATTTCAAGAGCTTGACCTTGTTCCTTCAATGCTTCTTCTACTAAATGAAACCCTTCCACGATAAACATACCGGTTTTGTCTCGTTCTTTTCTTGTTAGTAATTTTTTCCATTGTTTCACTTTTGGATTTTTAACAGATTCCACAACTTTCAAGCCCATCGCTCCCTAAAGTTTCTTCAGTTTTTACATTATACATGAACTTTTGCACATAATAAATGAACACTGAACAAATGATAAACAAGATTACTTTTAAAGGAGCGTAATGTGTAATGGGCTTAAACCTTCGTAATGCCATCATTCACAATGTATCAGGAAATTCGCAAGAAGAATTCAAAGATACGATTGTAGATGCCATTCAAAGTGGAGAAGAAAAAATGCTTCCAGGGCTAGGGGTACTGTTTGAAGTGTACTGGCAAAATGCTTCTCCACAAGAACAGTCAGTCGTATTAGAAAAACTAGAAAATGTGCTTAAATAAAAGTAGGAGAGCTAGGGAATATCCCTCGCTCTCCTTTTTTATTAATCAAATGTAATATTAGCTACTGTATCTTTATCAAGACGTTTAATTACTTCCGTAATTAGCTTAACAGCATTTTCATAATCATCACGATGAAGCATAGCTGCATGAGAATGAATATAGCGTGTGGCGATGGTAATCGATAACGCAGGGACACCATTTGCTGTTAAATGAATCGCACCTGAATCAGTTCCTCCACCCGCTATTGCATCAAATTGGTATGGGATTTCTAATTCATCTGCCGTATTTGTTACAAAATCGCGAAGTCCTTTGTGCGAAACCATTGATGCATCATAAAGGATAATTTGCGGTCCATCCCCCATCTTGCTAGAAGCATCCTTTTTGGAAATTCCAGGTGTATCCCCTGCAATTCCTACGTCCACTGCAAAGGCAATATCTGGTTTAATCGTTTGAGCTGAAGTACGAGCTCCGCGCAAGCCTACTTCCTCTTGAACTGTACCTACACCGTAAACAACATTCGGGTGCTCTTCCCCTTTTAAGTTTTTAAGTACATCAATGGCAATCGCGCAGCCAATACGATTATCCCACGCTTTAGCAAGTAACATTTTTTCATTATTCATGACTGTAAACTCAAAATAAGGAACAACCATATCTCCTGGAAGAATACCCCACTCCATCGCTTCTTCTTTACTTGAAGCACCAATATCAATAAACATATCTTTTATATCGACTGGCTTTTTACGAGCTTCTGGGGGTAATATATGAGGTGGTTTTGAGCCAATTACCCCTGTTACGTCCCCTTTTCTTGTGACAATCGTTACACGTTGTGCAAGCATGACTTGAGACCACCAGCCTCCTACTGTTTGGAAGCGTAAAAATCCTTTGTCGTCAATCCGAGTAACCATAAATCCCACTTCATCTAAGTGTCCCGCAACCATAATCTTCGGGCCCTTTTCATCGCCAACTTTTTTCGCAATTAAACTTCCTAACCCATCTGTTGTAATCTCGTCAGCATATGGTTCAATGTATTCTTTCATTACTTTTCGAACTTCGCTCTCGTTACCCGGAACCCCTCTTGCATCGGTTAAATCCTTTAACATAGTTAATGTTGCGTCTAAATTCTTCAAAGTAAAACTCCTTCCATTCACAATAATCATATGTATCAACTTATAGACACTAAACTTGGAGACATATAGTAGCAGATTGTTCTTCCTTGATTAGTCGAATTGTGAATCATTATCGCCAATCAACAAATACAATAAGATAAACTTATTATACTAAAACCATTTCAGTCAATCAAAAAATGAAGACTAATATCCTTCTTGTTGTCTTTGATAATTCACTTCATTTTTCTTGTGATAGGCTTGTACAATATCTCTTTCGGAGAAACCTAATAACTGACCAAGATAAAAATAGTGATGAATAAGAGTACTGTAATCTTCATCAGATCGGGAAACTCCAAATATATGAGCGGCATTCATCACATTCAAAAATTGATTTGTTAATTGTCGTTCCGTTCCGTTTGTCTGAATGGTAAACTCCTCGATTCCAATCTCAATTCCTAGCGATAAAATAAAATGCACACCATCGACAAACTCCTCTAAAATAATACTTCGTTCAGAGGGTCCTTTTTGACTCCAAAATTTAAAACATCGTGTTTCATTTGCAAGCTCGCTTACTTCAACTAATAATGCAAGTAGCTTGCGAGAAAAGAGATCTTCATCCTCGACCTTTTGTGTTTTTTCTATATAAGTATCTAATGACTTTTGCATCGTATATAGTGATTGGATATTCATAGTAGCTCCTTTCAAGATTTGCAATCATAATGATTAAAATTATAGCAAACATTCTTCCATGGTTGTATGATAAACAGCTACTTACTCCTTCAAATCCCCTTCCCATCCAGCACAAAAAAGTCAACCTCTATTTGAGCTTGACTGTGTTAGTTCATTGGTTGAAAAAATTCCTTCCATTTCATTACCGTTACCTTTTCTCTCAGAACATATAATAAGACACCTAATGCAAGCAAGATTAGAACTATCATCGATGGCGTGAACTCAGAGATAAATTCTCCAAAAACAGTATAGAAAAATGCCAATGGTAAATTCGTAAGAAACGAGCTCTTAACGTACTCTTTAAAACCTTTTCTTCGTTCCATTAAACATACATTTAACAGCTGGTAATGAACAAAGGGAATAAGTCGAAGAACAGTGATTTGTCCAACGGTTAAACGAGCATGCGGCCCAAACCATTTATTTTTCATTAAAAGAAGCTTTTCATAAAACTTCGGAAATTTATGAATACCTATAAAAAATAAACTAGATAATAACGTTAAGCCAATAATGGAATACAAAGTACCGAGTAAACTTCCAAATAGAACGCCACCTGCCATACAAACTAAAATAACAGGTATGAACAGAAATTGACGAAGAACATGAAAAAGAATAAAGGCTAATGGTGCAAGGATTCCCCAGGTTTCTACAAAAGAGAATAGTAACATCGTCTTACTATCCATCCCGCTCACCTTCTTTCCGCTTCCATATACACATTCCTTCAACTACTATCTATCTTATTCCGAAAATTGAACCCTATGATAACAATATGAACAGGAAACTAAAAAGCATAAGCTGAAAAATCGTCAATATTGGGAGCCCCCATGAAAAAGACTTATGTTTAGTTTTATGTCTGTATGTTTTCATCCCAACAAAAGCTCCCAAGCCGCCACCAAGGAAACTCCCTTTCCATAATGTCTTTTCCCTAATTCGATTGGCACCCTTTTGTGCACGTCTCTTATCCATTCTCATTAAAATAAGCATTACAACATTAACCATAACAATATAAATAAATAACAACAGTACCAAATCATCACCTCAATTTGAAATGCGGAGTCGGACGTTCAGCGACGTATAAACTTGTACCGCTCCGCATGAGATAAAGGAAACACGAATTGCAAAGCAATTCGATGTTGACTTATCGTAAGGAGGAGAGGGCAAGTTTACTAGGCGCTGGCCGACGGAGCTGGACACCTTTAAGGTAGGTACGAAGGCTTAGTTCGCGACGTCCTGTCGCAACGCCTTCATGACCTACTTCCTGTAGGCCTTGCGGAGTCGGGTTGCTCAGCAGCGACAGGCATTTGGCGAAGCACGTAGGAAATCCTGATTTCCGGAGTGGTTTGACAAATGACCCCGAGCTGCTACCCGACGAAGCTGGACAACACGAAATGCGGAGGCGGCTCTTTCTGGGGCGACAGGCAACTGACGCATCACGCAGAAGGTCCTGACCTTCGGAGTGAGGTGGCAGTTGACCCCGAGCCACAAGCCGCCGCAACTGGACAACAAAGAAATGCGGAGTCGGCCGTTCAGCGACGTATAAACTTGAGTCTATTAAGGAACGAAGGCTAAGTTCACGACGTCCTGTCGCAACGCCTTCATGTCCTACTTCCTGTAGGCCTTGCGGAGTCGGCTTGCTCAGCAGCACATAGCCTTCAATTCAATACATATGTAAAAAGGTCATTCTCAAAAAGAGAACGACCTTTATCAACTTACTTGTTTAGTTGAGCTTTTGCAGCATCAGCTAATTGAGCAAATGCTTTTTCATCAGAAATAGCAAGCTCAGCAAGCATCTTGCGGTTTACTTCAATACCAGCAAGCTTTAGTCCGTGCATTAAACGGCTGTAAGAAAGACCATTCATACGAGATGCTGCATTGATACGAGTAATCCATAACTTACGGAAGTCGCGCTTTTTCTGGCGACGATCGCGGTAAGCATACATGTAAGATTTCATTACTTGTTGATTGGCAACTTTATATAAAGTGTGTTTAGAACCGAAATAACCTTTAGCTAATTTAATAACTTTTTTACGACGTCTGCGTGTAACTGTTCCGCCTTTTACGCGTGGCATAATATTTCCCTCCTAGTTTTCCTTCAAAATCTGTGTTTACAAGTTGTCTAGCATATGACGAATGCGTTTGAAATCACCTTTTGAAACAACTGCGCTTTTACGTAGCTTACGCTTTTGTTTCGTAGATTTGTTAGCGAATAAGTGGCTTGTATAAGCATGAGAACGTTTAAGTTTACCAGAACCTGTCTTTTTGAAACGTTTTGCAGAGCCGCGGTGAGTTTTCATTTTTGGCATTTGGTATTCCTCCTCGGGTACGTTACTTTTCGTTAATAGGTGCTAAGAGTAAGAACATGCTGCGTCCATCCATTTTTGGTTTGGATTCAATAGTTGCAACATCCTTACAAGCCTCAGCAAAACGGTCAAGAACTCGTTGACCAATTTCTTTATGAGTGATTGCACGACCTTTAAATCGAATTGATGCTTTAACCTTGTCCCCTTTTTCAAGGAACTTACGAGCGTTACGAAGCTTCGTGTTAAAGTCATGTTCATCAATCGTTGGGCTTAGACGCACTTCTTTAAGGTTAATAACCTTTTGATTTTTACGAGCTTCTTTGTCTTTCTTTTGTTGTTCAAACTTAAATTTACCGTAGTCCATGATACGAGCTACTGGTGGTTTCGCGTTTGGTGCAACTAATACAAGATCCAAATTTGCACGTTCAGCAATTTCGAGAGCGTCACGCTTAGATTTAATTCCAAGCTGGTCACCATTTTGACCAATAAGACGAACTTCACGGGCACGAATGCCATCGTTTACCATCATATCTTTGCTAATAATGAGCCACCTCCAAAGTATTGTCCTGAATACTGTTTTGTGTTGAAGTAGTTGTTAGTCCCGACTGCAGGCTTTACACACAAAAAAATACGCGTGAAAGAAATCACCCGCATTAAAAGCAAAGCGTACAAAACGCTATCGTTTAAATTCACAAAACCTGCTAACTGCTTACTGCGTCAATCAGGTGAGAAGCGGGTTGCTTCTTCTTCTCCACATCATGTATTCAATTTACCTTGATAACTATATCATAAGCCTATCTAAGCTGTCAAATAATCGCTCATTAAAATCACAACGTCTTTTATCTTAACAGACAATTAATATTTTCGCAACATCTTTTTAATTTCATTGAACTAATCATTTCTAACCGACCGCTCTTTTCAGGTCAGTATTTGTCATTTCAAACATTTCCCTTCCTACATAGCTCCGGTTAACAATAAAACAAGCTAGGAGCTTGATACTCCCAGCTTGTTTTATTATTTTGCAACCTCAGTCGTAATGTTTTTGATAAAGCTATCTAATGGTACTGTTTCTGATTTTTTCTCACCATATTTACGAACATTTACCGCTTTATCTTGAATTTCATTATCGCCTACAACGAGCATATAAGGAACTTTTTGAACTTGCGCTTCGCGAATTTTATAGCCAATTTTTTCATCACGGCTATCCAATTCTGCACGTATTCCTTGAGCCTGTAGCTGTTCCTGAACTTCTTTTGCATACTCGAAATGAACTTCTGGAGATACAGGAATTACTTGTACTTGAACAGGTGCTAACCAAGTTGGGAAAGCGCCTTTGTATTCTTCAATGAGGAAGGCGACAAAACGTTCCATTGTAGAGACAACCCCACGGTGAATAACAACAGGGCGATGGTGCTTTCCATCTTCACCTACGTATGTTAAATCAAAGCGTTCCGGCAATAAGAAATCTAGTTGGACAGTGGATAAAGTTTCTTCTTTTCCGAGAGCCGTTTTTACTTGAACATCAAGTTTAGGGCCATAGAATGCTGCTTCTCCATCCGCTTCAAAGTACTGAAGGTCAAGCTCATCCATCGCTTCCTTAAGCATCGCTTGCGCTTTATTCCACATGTCATCATCATCAAAATATTTTTCTTTGTCTTCAGGATCACGATAAGAAAGACGGAAAGAGTAATCATTTAAATCAAAATCTTTATATACTTCCATAATTAATAGGACGACCCGTTTGAATTCTTCCTTAATTTGATCTGGGCGTACAAAGAGGTGAGCATCATTTAATGTCATACCACGTACACGCTGCAAACCAGAGAGTGCTCCAGACATTTCATAGCGGTGCATTGTTCCTAATTCTGCAATCCTTATAGGTAATTCACGATAACTGTGAATGCCATTTTTATAGATCATCATGTGATGAGGACAGTTCATTGGGCGTAGCACAAGTTGCTCATTATCCATATCCATTACAGGAAACATATTTTCTTGATAATGATCCCAATGCCCACTCGTTTTATAAAGTTCCACACTTCCAAGGACAGGAGTATAGACATGGTCATAGCCAAGCCTTTCTTCTTTATCGACGATATAACGTTCGATCATACGACGGACGGTTGCTCCTTTAGGTAACCAAAGTGGAAAGCCCTGTCCTACTTTTTGAGAATTGGTAAACAGATTTAACTCTTTTCCAAGCTTGCGGTGATCTCGTTCTTTTGCTTCTTCTAGAAGGCGCAAATGCTCTTTTAATTCTTCCTTCTTGAAAAAGGCTGTGCCATAAATACGTTGTAGCATTTGATTATTACTATCGCCACGCCAGTATGCACCTGCAAGACTTAACAGTTTAAATTCCTTAATTTTACCAGTTGATGGAACGTGAATTCCACGACATAAATCGAAGAACTCTCCTTGCTTATAAATTGAAACCTCTTCATCAGCTGGGATTGCTTCTAATAGCTCAAGCTTATATTGATCATTGATTCCTTCAAACATCGCTTTTGCTTCATCGCGTGAAACCTCTTCACGAACGATTTCAAGGTTTTCGTTTACAATTTTTTTCATTTCTTTTTCTATTTTTTCTAAATCATCACTTGTTAAGGTTTCTTCTGCATCAATATCATAATAGAAACCCCCTTCAATTACTGGACCAACACCTAGTTGAACGTTTCCGAATAAGCGTTTAATCGCCTGTGCCATTAAGTGAGCTGTACTATGACGTAGCACTTCTAACGCATCTTCTGATCCAACTGTTACAATTTCAATTGACCCATCTGTTTGAATCGGTGTGCGCAAATCAATTAATTCATTGTTTAGTTTACCTGCAATCGACTTCTTTTTTAACCCTGGGCTAATTGAAGCCGCAATGTCTTCAGTTGATATACCTTTCGGATACTCCTTAACGGCTCCGTCAGGAAATGCAATTTTCACGAAATCTGACATATTTTCTTCACTCCTTAAAAAATAAATATAAAAAGCCTCGTTCCTTCATGTATACATGAAGGGACGAGGCTTATCTTCTCAATAAGTAATTCGTGGTTCCACCCTACTTTACGTGTTCTATTAAAGATATAACAGAACGACATCTCCAGATCAGATAACGGCTGCGACCGTCAACCATTAATAGTTAGAAAGCTCACTTTCTCCCGTTCAAGGTTGAAGTTTAGAGGTGGTAAGTAGTTGAGCCGAATTAGGAAGATTCCAGCCTAGTCTTCCCTCTCTGAGAATCGCACACAATCACCCATGTCCTCATCATAACCTGTACTATTATAATATGTAGGTTATTATATTCGGTTATGATGAAGAAATCAAGATAATTCAAAAAATCTTTTCAGAGGCCTTATTGCCTTACTCATTTACTACATCTTTTGTTGACTCCTTTAATTTTTCAAGTAAATATGGTCCAGGTAATATCTCGACCCTTTCTTCAAAAATATTTTTTATCGTTCGAACTAATCCATTTTCCTCTTTACTCGTATATAGATATATCTTTTTCGGCGCTAAAGAAAGTAAAGGTGCGATAGTGACTGAATCAATATATAACGGATGGTTAATAAACAACCTTTTATCTAGCTTGGAAATAAGTTCATCTCGTTTCATTTCTTTCAGTTCATCCGAATAAAAAATTGACTTATGATCTAAAAGATATACATGTACACTTTTGATTTTACCTTCTTTTTCAAAAATGTATTCACGTAGAGTTTGAATAAACATTTGGTAGTCTTGCTCCATTTTGTATTCATCAATAGCTATCTCTACATATTGAATAATCCGATTTTGGTATTCCTTTAAACGAAACTTCACAAAAGAATCGAACGATATAGGTCCATTTCCTCCTATCAACCCCTCAATTGCACCTTGAATAAAACTATCCTCATCCCACTGGTTTAATAAAGACACAAGCTCTTCTCTCTCACCTAAGAACATCTCTAAAACAATTTGCAATACATGCTCGTGTTCACCTTCATCATCATAATAAAAATAATCAAATAAATAGTAAGAAGCCCATTCTTTTCGCTTTTTATTTATAATTAGTTCTTTTACTACATCTTGTATTTTTCCCATCACTGCTTCTTTGAAAGATACTTGATAAAACAATTGATTTTGAAAGGTGGTTTTATGTAGCCCAGAAGATATTCCGTGCATTTTTAAGCATTGCTGAAGATACTCTCCATCACTTTCTTGTTTGAAGAGAATTTCAAACATTTCCTTCCCTCCTTTAATCGCCATTTCACTGGTATATATATATGGATAGCTTGGTTATTTTAGAAGTGAATTTATGAAAACGAAAAGAAAGTGGTTAAGACCTAAATTCATTTCCGTCAAAACCAAACAACAGGAAGTGTTATTTTTTACAAAACAATCTATAAATTATACGTCAATATAGAGTATTTACTTAAACAGGGTGTTATTTCTGATAAAAAAAAGACTATCAAATGATAGCCTATAAATCACGACGATTCGGACCGTCCAAATTAATTGGGGTTGCTAAATATTTCATTCGTTCCATTATACGAGCTGCCTTCATTTTTTCTTCCTCGCCTCTTTGCGAGTATGTTAGGTGGTGTAGAAGGCCTTCAAAATCAAAGTTTGAAGAAAAGAAAGTCGGTAGATCTTCGAGCATTCGATACTGTAAAATCGTCCCTAAAACATCATCACGAATCCAACTAGACATCGATTCTGCTCCTATATCATCAAGCATTAAAACAGGAGCTGTTTTAATTTTCTTCAATTTATCATTTAAGCTTTTATCTTGTAAGGATTGCTTCATTTCGCGGAAAAATTCCGGCACATAGACGATCAAAGAAGGAACTTTCTTTTCTGCTAATCCATTCGCAATTGCTCCTAATAAATACGATTTTCCCACACCAAATTTTCCAAACAAGTATAAACCCTTCACTTTCTTATCAGCAGAATAAGCTTCTACAAACTCTTCCGAGGCTTTCACCGCTCTCATACGGGAAGGCGTATCAAGTGCAATATCAGCAAATGTCGCATGTAATATATCTTTTGGAACATATATACTTTGAATCAACTCTTCTAGATAACTACGTTCATCATGAAGGATTTTACTAGGACATGGTCGATAGTTAATATCAATCACACTTCCTCTCATAAACAACTCTGGTTCAAAGCCTTTCATCATGTTCCTACAACCCTCTAGGCTAGGACATCCTTTACATTGCTTTTTTTGTGAGCTGTATTCATATAACTTCATCAAGCCTGTTTCAATAGAGTTAGAAGCTAATTCTGCTGAATGTTGCTGAAGAAAGCGCTGGACATTCTCATCTGATAAAATTTCATTTTTCATTTCATTGTATGTTTGTTGAAATTTTGGCGATGATGCTATTTTTTTTAGCGTTTTATTGATTGGTTCCATAACAGCCTCCTACTTTTTATACTTCTTAAGCTTCTCTTCTAACTTCTTCTTTTCTGCTTCAAAATCATATAGTTCTTCATTCGGTTCTTCTGTTTTTTTCATCACACTAGATTCTTCAAACCACTCAGGCAATTTTTCAGTTCTAATCGTATTTTTCCTAGTCGTCTTCTTCTCTTTTTTACCATCTGCCCAGTCTAGATATTGTCGATGCTCTTGTTTCGCTACCGCCATAGCATCTTTGACGTTGGTTATGTTCTTTCTTGCCCAATGAGAAGCGATTTTCTCAACGTATCCCTTCGTTAGCTTCATATCCGTGCGCAACATTACATAATGAATGAGAACATTGATTACCCCTAATGGTAATTTTTGATTAAAGATGACTCCTTCTATTATCTTCATATCACCTGATGTTGGTTCTGCCCCGTTTGACAGATCAGAAAGTAGTTCTTTCGGTGACGTATTCTCTAAATAATAGATTAACTTCTCTTCTTGTGTTTTCGGATCCGTAACCGTTTGTTTATGGCTCACTTTCATTGCTAAATGAGGAAATACCTCGCCATGTTGAACTTGAAACCAATCGCGCGCAGCTTTCCGCAGCGAATCAACATCAATTTCATCCTCTGCAACCATGGCTTGCAGCACAATATTCTTCATTTGCACAGCGTTTATGCCATATAAATAAGAGAGCTTTCCTATGACTTCTTTTACCTTGTGTGTAAATGCCCTTCTAGGAACCATAGATTCTGATAAGCCAGCTAATAATAGATCCATATCAAAATGATGGGAATCTAGCTGTAAACCTTTATTTTGCTTTTCTTCAAGTAATTCTTTCGTATCATCTACTTGGCTATGTTGCTCTGCTTCTTGATCAAGCAATGAAATGGTATGAGACGATAAAAAGATATCTTGAAACGAACGTGTTACGTCAATGTAATCATTATGGCTTATACTATTTGATGAAAAGAAGTCCTTCAACTTTAAAAAATGTGACTTCCCAATTTTCCGATATAAGTAAACATTAAGCATGCCATCAGTAAAAAATGCATTTGGTGACAGTGGAGGCTGAATTTCATATATGAAATGACGCAAATCATCAGAGCGATTTACGTACGTTTTCAACAACCCCATCCCCTCCAGCTTCAAGCGAGCTTCATAAATTTCCTGAATGTTAAAGGATAAAAAATTCATGAGGTGATAATGTGAGTTAGACTCCGACAATTGTGATTGCCTTTCCACTTCAGCCCATAATGTCATATAAAAACTGTAGCATTCTGTCCCGATTAAGGGCTGATATAAAAACGTCAACACCTGTCGATGATATTCATGCAAAATACCATTCACCTTTATTTGATACATATCCACTGGTTGGAGTTCTTTCCAGTGTTTGTTCATACCCCTTCAACCTTTCTTTACGTCTATTTCATAATAAATAGAGAAAAGAGCTAAAACAAACTCCTTTAGCTCATGATTGCTCTTTTTTTATTAATTCTTTTAATTCATCAAGGAATACATTTATATCTTTAAACTGCCTATATACGGATGCAAATCGTACGTATGCAACTTCATCCACTTTTGCTAATCGATCCATGATTTTCTCGCCGATTATTTCCGAATGAATTTCTGAACTACCTTCTCTTCGAAGCTCCTTTTCAATAGAGGACGTAATTTGTTCCAATTCTTCTAATGCAACTGGACGTTTCTCGCATGCTTTTATGAGCCCTCTCAACATTTTTTCCCGACTAAATTCTTCCCTTGTACCTTCCTTTTTAACGACAATCAACGGAAGTTCTTCAATCTTTTCAAATGTCGTAAATCGATGAGTACATTCTTCACATTCTCTTCTTCTTCTAATCGAACGGCCATCATCAACTGGACGTGAATCGACAACTCTCGTTGCATTCGTATGGCAAGATGGACATTTCATTTCATCAACTCCGCTCAAACAAATATCTATTTCTTTTATCTTATAGAAAAGACGTCTATTACACAAGTGAAGAAGGAACGTGATAGGGTAGAATCTTTTGCTCTACTCTGAAAAAATAAAAAAATAAGGCCAATCGCCTTATTTTTTTACAGGAGTTAATTGTTGATTCAGTTTTCTGTAGTAGGAAAGGATTTCTGTTTTTAATCTAGGGTATGCCCCTGTGATGACTGTTTTATCAGCAGTTACTTTAAAATCTACAGCCGTTTCAAAAGGCTGAACTGTTAAAACAGTAGCTACTATAAAAAGTTTCCCACTTTTTCCTACTGAAATTTCCCCATGATCTTTGGACACAGATTGAATTTTGTATTCTTTTGAGGAAAATAATTCCTCAACGATTGACATTACTTTGTCAAAAGATGCTTTATAATATTGTGTTTGTAGCTCTTGGTCTTGATGCATATCCGATGTTTCACATTCCTGACTAAAACGAATAAAAAGTGTTTTTAGACCAGCCATTTTTTACTCCTCCTTATGTAAAATCAGTTTAATGTCAAATGATCTGACAGTAATATAACGAAAAGAGGTGTATGTTGACATACACCTCTTTTGTATTTATCAGCATTATAGCGCTTTTACTTCCGGTCGTTTCATTTGAACAGGACCCATTCCTCGTGGAATTTCAATATTTTCACGTGTTTGTGCATTTAATGCATCTGCAATATGATTTGCGGCAATATTCGGATCCATATCCCCACATGTATATACATCTATACTAGCATAACCATGTTCTGGGAAACTATGAATAGTTAAGTGAGATTCAGAAATTATCACTACTCCACTCACACCTTGTGGTGCAAATTTATGAAAGGCAACCTCTCTTACTTCAGCACCTGATTTTAATGCAGCATCTACAAAAATTTGCTCTATTTTTTCCATATTATTTAGCTTTTCAAAGTCACAGCCCCATAATTCTGAAATTACATGACGACCCATTGTTTCCATTAGTCGCTTCCCCCTTTGACATCGATTTTTTTTGTCAAAATGAACTCAACTCTAACGCAGTAATATAACTACCACGGGGGAAAGTTAGTCCGAAGAGGTCCTAACCCTTTAAGTAGCCATATAAGTACTTTTTGCAATCAAGAAGTTCACGAAAAATAGTATACTTTGTTTATTTTCATTTTGCAATAACCTTTTTAAATATTTTGCGCACTAGCTATTGATTTTGAATTTAGTATGTATATTGAATGACTCTTCCTTTACTAGGTAGAAAACATTCTACTACTTTAAAGATTGCATTAAATTACATGAGTGATAAACATTTTGACAAAACGAAAAAGCCTGTACAACACAGGCTTTTTCATAAATATATAATGTTTAGCTTATCTTCATTTGTACCTCTTGATTCATCAAACTTGCTACATGCTTTGTTAAGTCTACAACTCTACATGAATATCCCCACTCATTATCATACCAAGCAAGAACTTTCACTTTCCGATTTTCCATGACCATTGTAGATAATCCATCTATAATTGCCGAATGTGGATTCGTGTTAAAATCAACCGATACAAGTGGCTCAGTTGTATATTGAATGATTCCATCAAACGATCCCTTTGCTGCTGTTTGAAAAGCATGATTAATCGTATCTACTGTGACATCTTGCTTTAAATCCACTACTAGATCTACAAGTGATACATTCGGAGTCGGTACGCGTAATGCCATTCCATGTAGCTTCCCATTCAAATGTGGTAAGACAAGTGAAAGTGCTTTAGCAGCACCTGTCGTCGTTGGAATAATAGACTGTGCGCACCCTCTTGCTCTGCGTAAGTCTTTATGAGGGTTATCGATATTATTTTGATCATTTGTATACGCATGTATGGTGGTCATTAGACCGTTCTCAATTCCAAATTGATCATCCAAGACTTTTACAACAGGAGCTAAGCAATTTGTTGTGCAAGATGCATTTGAGATGATTGTATGTTTTTCAATATTTAATGCGCTTTCATTTACGCCCATCACAATGGTGATATCTTCTTGTTTCCCTGGTGCAGTTAAAATCACTTTTTTTGCTCCAGCTTTGACATGTAATGCCGCTTTATCTTTAGAGTTAAATTTTCCTGTTGCTTCAATAACAATATCAATAGCTAAGTCTTTCCATGGTAATTGTTCAGGGTCACGATTATTTAAAAGTAGCACTCTATGTCCATTTACAACTAGCTTATTGTCTTCTACTAAAACTTCACCATCAAAAGTACCATGAGTCGTATCATATTTAATTAAATGTGCTAACGTTTCAGCAGGATAACTTGCATTTATAGCCGCTATATTTAACTCTTTATCCTCCATAGCCTTTCGGAAAACCATTCTACCTATACGGCCAAACCCATTAATCGCAACTTTTGCCTTCATCTCGGCGCCCCCTAATATAAGTGTTATACTTTTAAGTGGTATTCTTGTAATTAGTATAACATATTAACCGATAGGCAGGTGATTTATTTTTCTTCTTTATAAATGTTTAATAATTCTGAATAACTACCCGAAGTCAAACTAAACAAAACACATTCATACACACGAGCTCAATTATGTTTCTTATTGAAAATAACAATCACATTAAGGAGCTATTTTTATTTGGTTCAAGGTACGAAACAGTACTCAATCGTAATAGTCATTACGGCTGTAGGTTCCAGGTCGTTAATAGTGCTTCTAGCTGTTCATCTGTATTTTCAATGGTTGAATTATTATTAACAACAGCAGAGGCTCTGTCCACTTTTTCCTCTAATGACATTTGTGAGGAAATTCTCGCCATCGCCTCTCTTTCTAATAGCTGATTACGTTCCATTAAACGAGATAGCTGTGTGGCAGGGTCCACGTAGACAACCAGAATCTTGTCGACCATCCACACTAAGTCACTTTCAAACAGCAAGGGGATATCCATAAAGATTGTCTTTTTCCCGTTTGCTATCGCTTCTTCTTTTTGAGCCATCATTGTCTTTCGGACTGCCGGATGAACGATACCATTTAATTTTTTTCGTTTCCCCTCTTGATGGAAAATTATTTCGCCAAGCATTTGCCGGTTAATTTCATTATTGGGTAAAATAATTTCTTCACCAAATTCTTTAATAATTTGTTTATAAGCTTCTTCTCCAGGTTGCACAACCTTTCTAGCTGCAATATCTGCGTCTATGATTGTGAACCCTCTCTTCTTCAACAGAGAAGACACTGTACTCTTTCCACTAGCAATTCCACCTGTTAACCCAATAATTAAGACCATTTCATTTGCTCCCTTTCTTCGATACTAGAAACGTAAAATTCCGATAAAAATTAATATGATTCCTGGCAAAAAGGATACTCTTTGAACCCATTGAAGATGAGAAAAAAGCTGTCCTAACTTCAATCCTGATGATAAAAAGGCAAAGCTCATTAATACTACACACACAGCTAGAAAAAACGGGGAAAAGCCAAGCAATGCTGCTCCTATTCCTGCTCCAAAAGCATCTAACGATAGGGCGACACCGAGTAGCAAGGCTTCAATTCCAGTAATCGTCCCAGACCGGTCAATGTCAGCAGAAAGAGGTCTTTTTAAAATTTGAACTACAACACCTAAAGACTTAATTTCAACATTTAAAATGGTCCCATCTTGCTCCACTTGCTTTTCTGGTTGAAAGAATTGGTAGAGAACCCATAGTCCCAACATAACCAAAATGAGTCCACCGATTCGACTAGCCCAATCTGCTGACAATATATTTTGCAGCATTTGACCTAATGACATTGCAGCCAAGAGGGAGCCTGCTGAACAGAAAGAAATGATCAAAATTGACTTTAAGGGCATCCCCATTTTTCGTAGTCCGTATGTGAGACCAGTGCTAAAGCTATCTAAACTAACAGCAAAAGCAAGTAATAATAAAGAAATATCACTGTTCATACAAAAAGCCCCTTCCATAAAAAATGCTACGATAGTATATGGAAGGAGCTAATTTCATGTTAAAGAAATTCTGTATTTATGACTGACAATGAGCACAATAATGTGTCCCACGACCAGCAGTTACCTTTTTACTAATTGGGTTTCCACATTGCTTACAAGGTTTGTCCTTTCGACCATACACGTATAATGAGTCTTGAAATGTACCGATTTTCCCTTGACTATTGATATATGAGCGAATGGTACTACCACCCTTTTCGACGGCTTCATTAAGCGTTTTATGTATGGCTGAATGAAGCAAGTTAATTTCATCTTCTTTTAGTGATTTTCCTTTTCTATCTGGATGAACACCAGCTTTAAATAACACTTCATCGACATAAATATTACCTAAACCCACTAATAATGATTGGTCAAGAAGAGCTGCTTTGACCGCTCTTTCAGTTTTGTTTAACTTCTCTTTAAGGAAAGTTGGACTGAACTTCTCTGAAAATGGTTCTGGACCAAGTCGTGATAATGGGGGACTTTCTTCTTCCTTTCCTTTAGGAAACAAATGCATCGTACCAAACTTTCTTACATCTCGGTACCTTAATGCCGATTCATCAACGAAATGAAAAATTACATGAGTATGTGGAGCAAGTTCATCTTTTTCATTATATAAACCATATTTCCCCTCCATTCTCAAATGTGAAACTAAAGAATAGTGGGTGGTGTCAATAATAAGGAACTTTCCACGCCTACGAACTTTCTCAATTTTTTCACCGATAAGCGCATCTTGAAACTGCTCTATTTCCTCTGGCTTTTTTATTATTTTGGACCAATATACAGAAACAGATTTAATCGTTTTCTCCGTAATTAATTCGTTTAGCGTTCTTTTTACGGTTTCAACCTCCGGTAATTCAGGCATTTTTATCACCTCAACGAACTATTTTGCATCATACCACGTTTCACCATATGAATAATCTACCTTGAGCGGAACGGACAATTCAATTGCATTTTCCATTATTTCAGGAACAAGCTGTATTAATGTTTCAATTTCTTCTTTTGGCGCTTCAAAAATCAGTTCATCATGTACTTGAAGAAGAAGACGAGTTTGTAAACCCTTTTCCTTTAACCCTTCAGCCATATGAATCATCGCTTTTTTTATGATGTCTGCAGCGCTTCCTTGAATAGGGGTATTCATCGCTGTACGTTCTCCAAAGCTTTTTAAATTAAAGTTTCGGCTAGTTATTTCAGGTATATAACGTCTGCGATTTAGTAAAGTCGTAACATACCCTCTCTGCTTTGCATCTAAAACAATACTATCCATATAATCTTTAACCCCAGGGAAGCTATTTAAATACGTTTCAATAAACTTCCCAGCTTCTTTTCGCGTAATATTTAAGCTTTGTGACAACCCATAATCACTAATACCATAAACAATTCCAAAATTGACAGCTTTCGCATGACGTCTCATATTTGATGTCACTTCTTCTTGCTTTACACCAAACACATCCATTGCCGTTTTCGTATGAATGTCTAATCCTTCTTTGAACGCTTGAATTAATTTTTCATCATTAGCAATATGGGCTAAAACGCGGAGCTCAATTTGTGAATAGTCAGCAGCAAACATTAACCATCCTGGTTTTGAAGGCACAAATGCTTGACGAATTCTTCTCCCTTCTTCCAATCGAATCGGTATGTTTTGTAAATTAGGATCTATTGAACTTAACCTTCCTGTTTGAGTTAATACTTGATTAAAACGGGTATGGATTTTATTTGTGTCTTGATTTACTACTTTTAATAAACCTTCAATGTAAGTTGAATTCAATTTGCCTAATTGACGGTAATGAAGTATAAAGTCAATAATCTCATGTTTTGACTGAAGCTTTTCTAATACGTCAGCTGAAGTAGAATAGCCTGTTTTCGTCTTTTTTATAACGGGAAGTTCTAGCTTTTCAAATAAAATAACTCCAAGTTGTTTTGGCGAATTAATATTAAAAGTTTCACCTGCTAATTCATAGATTTTCCCTTCAATGGCTCTTAGTTGATCATTTAATTCTTCACCCATTCGTTGGAGTCGTTCTCTATTTACTTTTACCCCTTTTAATTCCATCTCCGCTAGAATAAATGCTAAAGGTAATTCAAGTTCTTCTAACAGTGAAAATTGATTATTTGTCTCAAGTTCACGTTGGAGAGTATTACTTAATTGCTCTAGTGTTGATACTTTCCGACCAACATGTTCTCCTATTATTTCTTGAGCTGGGGCCGCTTTCTTTGCTCCCTTACCATAAACAGCTTCATCTGTCTTTATCGCCAATACTCCTTGACTTTTTGCTAATGAAGCGAAATCATCATGATTAGCAGAAGGGTTAATAATATATGCAGAAATTAATACATCAAAATCAATTCCTTTAATAGTAAAACCACTACGTCTGAACGACACGATGGTTTGTTTTGTATCATAAACTATTTTTCTCTCCGATTCATTTTCTACCCAATCCTTGAACAAATCGGAAGAAAACGCCACTTCAGAAGGAATAAAATAAGTGCCTGTTTGATTGTGTAATCCAATCCCTAGTATTTCACCTTTATGGTAATTCTCTTCAAGCATTTCAACGTATAAGTATGAAGGTGATGTTAAATGCTCTCTTTTTATTTCTGTCAACGTTTGGACGTTAATTTCATCTAACACTTCTTCTTCATTATCTTCTACATCTAATTTGTCTAATAAAGAATGGAAGCCCAGATCTTTAAATAGTTCACTAAGTTTTTCAGCATTGACCCCTTCATAAGAAAGGTTCTTCACGCCTACTTCTACAGGCGCATCTCGAATGATCGTGGCTAGCTCTTTACTCATTAAGGCTTGCTGTTTATTATCTTCTAACTTTTCCTTCAACTTTTTCCCACTTACTTGATCAATAGAGTTCAATAATTCTTCAACCGTTTGAAATTGCTTTAATAATTTTATTGCCGTTTTTTCACCTACACCAGGTACACCTGGAATATTATCGGAACTATCTCCCATTAAGCCTTTCATATCCACAATTTGCTCAACAGATAATCCGTATTTTTCCTTAATATGAACTGGGGTGTATTCCTCCATCTCCGTGATACCTTTTTTAGTAATCATTACTGTTGTCTGTTCAGAGCTAAGCTGTGTTAAGTCTTTATCACCAGAAATAATTTTCACATCAAATTGATTCTTTTCTGCTTCAAGAGAGAGTGTACCTATAATGTCATCTGCCTCATAATTTTCTAACTCATATCGTGAAATACCGTATGCATCTAATAGTTCTCGAATAAAAGGAAATTGTTCGGATAATTCCGGTGGAGTTTTTTGTCGCCCTCCCTTGTATTCTTTAAATGTTGAATGACGGAAAGTCGTTTTTCCAGCGTCAAATGCAACCAAAATATGTGATGGTTTTTCTTCTTCTAATATCTTCATGAGCATTGTTGTAAAACCATACACGGCATTTGTATGTATTCCTTTGTTATTATTTAGTAGTGGTAAAGCAAAAAAAGCTCGATATGCAATACTATTACCATCAATTAGGACTAATTTCTTTTTCATTTATAAACCTCCCAATAATAAGCCACCGTTATAACACATAAAAAAGCTGTTGTCTTTTTCTTTATTTTAACATGTCCTCTAAGGAAAGGAAAAAGCAACAGCACAACTGATTTGTTTGTTTAAGGTGGATATTAATTACATAATTAATGTCCACTGTTAAAGCACATAAAAAAGGCGAGAACGGGGTCAGTTCTCGCCTTTTTTGGCTCCTTGGATGAAGGGGTTTTCATTTATGATTGTAGCAATGCATTATTAAGGAAAAATTAAACAAATGTAAAAGTAGTGTTAATTCATCCGTTCTTTGTTAATAAATTGAATCAGTTCTCGATGGAGAGTAATTGTAAAGGTCGTTCCTTTTCCTTCTTCACTCATTACTTCAATCTTTCCATGATGTGCTTCAACTAAATGTTTTACAATCGCTAACCCTAAACCAGTTCCACCAGAATTTCGACTTCTTGCCCTATCGACTCGATAAAACCGTTCAAAGATACGTGGTATTTCTGAAGAAGATATACCAACCCCAGTATCTTTTACAGTTACATTCACTATTTCATCCATCGGCTTAATCATTACCTCTACCGTTCCGTTCTCAGGTGTATAGGAAATTCCGTTACTAATTAAATTTATAAACACTTGTTTTAGTCGGTACAAATCTCCTTCAATAACTGCCTCTTCATCCCCATCCAACAGAAGTTGAATTGCCTTTTTATCCGCTTTGCTTTGAAGCATCATGACGACATCTCGTATTAATTCATTTAGATTTACCTTCTCACACGATAATTGAAAGTCCTGCTTCTCCATTTTGGATAAATCTAATAAATCCTGAATGAGCGATTGCAAGCGGTCACTTTCTTTTAGAATAATATGTAAAAAGGATTGTAGAACTTCTTTATCATTCATCGCACCATCTAATAGTGTTTCAGAAAAGCCCTTAATGGACGTTATAGGTGTTTTTAATTCATGTGAGACATTATCTACGAAATCTTTTCGCATTTGCTCTAGCTTTTTCATTTCTGTAATATCGTGAAATACGAGCAATATCCCTTTCCATTCATCGCCCATTCCAATTATTGGCGCACCGTATACTTCAAAGTGGCGCATTTCTATATTCACTTGAAGTAAAAGTGGTTTTCTGACTTTTTGTTCAGTCATAAAAACTTCTTCAACCAATTTTATAATATCGATGTGGGTAATGGCTTCATGGTATCTCTTTCTTAATAATTCCGTTGGATTGATGTGAAATTGTTCTTTAAATGCTTTATTTATTAATACAATGTACCCTTTAGGATCAATTAGGAGTAATCCACTTCCCATATTCTCAATTAAGGTCATGATTCTGTCTTGCTGCATTTCTTGTGCAGAAACCATTTCTTGCAAATTACGTGCTAGTATATTAATTGAAGTACTAAGCATACTCGTTTCGTCAATTCGGTCTTCAAACGTTCTTGCACGATAATTTCCTTTCGCTAGTTCAATCGCGACATTTGTTGCTGATTCGATTGGCTTCGTGTATTGTGCCGTTATTTTACTAGCTAAATAGATAATCACAATTAGTGACAAGCCAAGTGAAATGGCTAATACCTGCCAGATTTGACGATAGGCAGCTTTCAGCATATCAACTGACGTACTAAAAACTAATAACCCTTCAGAAGTGCCGTCAGGACTTTTAATCGCCTTTACATAATAACGGACATCAAGGTCATCTCTGTTCAGTTCAAAAGAATCTTCCGTTCGCTTCCAACTAGCGAAGATTTCTTCAATATCTTTTTGATGAGTGGAGATTTGTGAATCCCCTTCATCAAATACTATTTCTCCACTTGCGTTAAGAATAGATATTCTCACCTCAAGAAGATTACTCCTCTCTTCAAGTGGAATATCACGGAGGTTTTCTAACCCTCCTGCTTCTTCAATCTCTGAAACAAGCCATTCTCCTTCAATATCGATTCGAGAATTAAACGTGTTTAAATGATAGCTTTTAAACACTTGCCCTAATAAAACGCCAACCGCTATCAATACCACCATAATCAAGGTGATGAGGGCAAATAATAATCGAGAGCGAAACTTTGTCATAATGTTTTTGGTTCCTCTAATTTATAGCCTAAACCACGGATGGTTTTTATATAGATTGGTTTTTTTGTATTCATTTCAATTTTCTCACGTAAGTGACTAATATGAACGTCTACTATACGTGTATCCCCAGCAAAGTCATACTTCCAAACTGCACTTAGTAACTGATCTCTTGTTAACACCCGCCCTTTATTTTCACAAAGGTAAAGTAATAATTCAAATTCTTTTGGAGTAAGTTCTAATAACGTTTCTTGAAAATAAGCTTCATATTGTTCAGCGAATACTTTAAGATCTCCAACATGAAGGTAATCCTTCTGTTCTTCTGGTTTCTGTACTTCAACGACAACTGCTTGGCTTCTGCGTAAAATGGCTTTTACTCTAGCAACCACTTCACGAGGGCTAAATGGTTTGGTCATATAATCATCCGCACCGAGCTCTAGGCCCAACACTTTATCAAATTCATCGTCCTTTGCTGTTAACATCAAGATAGGTGTCATCACCTTAACTTGTCGAAGTTGTTTACAAACTTCAATTCCATCCATTGATGGCAGCATTAAATCGAGAACAATGATATCCGGCTTTTCATCAATTGCCTTATTCATTCCAACTTCCCCATCATTTGCTGTTATCACTTCAAAACCTGCTTGCTCTAGATTGTATTTTAACAGGGTAACAATCGATTGCTCATCATCTACAACTAGTACTTTTCTCGCCATATGGTCCTCCCAAATGATTTGTATTAACCCCTTACCCCTAGTATGAACGAGCCTAACTACATATTATCATAATTTATGTGGCTATCCAGCACCTACTTAAAATTTCTATTTTTCATGTCATTTTGAGTTAAGCAAACTTTATTTAGTGAGTGTACTATTGTTCATACAAAATAAGCCTCTAAAAACAGTGAAGACGTAATCTAATGATAGATTACGTCTTCACTATATTCAGCTTATATAAGTCTATCCCCAGTGACGCTATAGAGGAACTTCAGATAATCTCGACCAATTTTTTCATTCTATTTACGCTGGATATCCTCCACCAGGAGGCGGCCATGCGCGAAATAACCTACGCATTAAAACAATCTCTCCTAAATGATAAGAATTATGAGAGGCCATATTCCTTAAAATTCCTGCTTTATGTTCAGTTGGCCATTTTTCCAAAGGTTCATTAAGTTTGACCGTCATAGCTATTTCACATGCTTTTTCTACACCTAACAATAATCGATTGATGATTGTTTCCCATTCTTCTTGATTTTGCGGTTTATCTTCTTCTGGCCAAGTTTCTTTAACGCTTGTAGGCATGTCTGGCTGTCGACCTTGAAGAAACTCTAAAAATTTATCCTGCCAATACAGCATATGATTTACTTGTTCATAAATCGTATAGGGTAACTCATTTATCCGTTTTCCTGCAAGCTCAAAATCAATATCTGATAAAGCACGCTCTATCGGAATATGTCCACGTTCTCCTTTTAATGATTTTACTAATGTTTCTCCGTAAATTTCATTTAGATTTGTCATTGTCACTTTCTTCCCTCACTTTGCTCTCATTTCCATACTTCTCTTTATAAACAATGAAAAGAATACTCACATGAGTATTCTTAAAAATTTTCTAAAGTATGACCTTCCATTTTTTGTTTCTTATGTGGTGGACAAACTTGTATATCCCCTTTTACAACTGTCTCACCTTCTTCATTCGATCCCTGAACATTAATCGTAATGACATGTGTGTCTGTATCCACAGCTATTATTGTAAATAAAAAATGAACTGTATCATAATGATAAACCGGCTTTGGATAGTCGACTTGCATACCAATTACGTGAGCACCAGGTCCCGGCATGTATTTTGAAACTGCAGAGTGAATGATTCCATTTAACATGACAGTTGGAACTATTGGTTTTTTAAACGGCGTTTGAGAAGCATAATCATGTTGAATATATAATGGATTAGCATCATTTGTTAGCCCAAGATATAAAAGTAAATCCTTATCTTCTATTTTCTCAGTAAGTGTTAATTTTTCTCCTACACTTATTTCTCCAATCATTCTTCCTAGCTTTCGCTTTTTACCCAATAACAAATAAACACACCCCTAACATTATGTAAACGTTTTCAAAATAAAAATAATGAAATATCAGTATTATCTGACTTTTCGTTATTATACCATTATTTCATCCCTATCACAATAAATGTATTCCTACTAATTTAGGTTGAACGCAATGCCTACCTTCTATACAATCTTGAATATTCAAAAAAATGTATAGATTTCGTTCTTTACCAAACGAGTAATTATTGGAACTTATAAATACTAAACATTACTTCTCACTCTAAAAAGCTAGCTTCCTTTAGAGTAGAAAACAAGCAGTCCTTCCTTTAGGTTGAACTGCTTGTTTTTGTCTTTTTATTAAGCTAATGTTGCCATTACATTTTTTACAGAATCTGCCGAACGTTGTAAGGCGCTTTTTTCTTCATCCGTCAGTTCTAATTCGATAATTTCCTCTAGGCCATTTCCACCTAAAATAGTTGGAACTCCTAAGTAAATTCCCTCGAATCCATATTCACCCTCTAAGTAGGCAATTGTCGGAATTACACGACGTTGATCCTTTAAAATTGCTTCACACATTTCTACTAGGGACGCTGCTGGTGCATAGTATGCACTTCCATTCCCAAGTAAACTTACAATTTCTCCGCCGCCTTTTCTTGTCCGTTCGACGATAGCATTTAGACGATCTTCTGAAATAAGTTTTTCTAAAGGAATTCCTCCTGCATAGGAGTAACGTACAAGTGGTACCATATCATCACCGTGTCCACCTAGAACAAAACCAGTAACGTCTTTCACAGAAAGGTTTAATTCTTGTGCAACAAACGTACGGAAGCGGGCTGTATCAAGTACACCTGATTGTCCAATCACTCGGTGTTTCGGGAAGCCAGACTCTTGGAATACTGTATAAGTCATCGCATCAACCGGGTTCGTTAATACTATAATATAGCAATTTGGAGAATATTTAACGACCTCTTGTGTAACAGAGCGCATAATCTTTTGATTCGTTTGTACAAGATCATCTCGGCTCATACCTGGTTTACGAGCAATACCTGCCGTAATGACAACAATATCAGAGTCCTTCGTATCTTCATAGTTAGAAGTACCAATAATATTAGCATCGAAACCTTGTACTGGACTAGCTTCTAACATATCTAAAGCTTTACCCTTTGTTGGGTTCTCCATTTGTGGAATATCAACTAAGACAACATCTCCTAGTTCCTTCTGCCCTAGTAAGAAAGCAGTTGTAGCTCCAGTGAAACCTCCACCAATTACAGAAACCTTTTTGCGTTTGATTGACATAAGTCCTTCCCCCTCATTTTCCAGTAATATTTATTGCAGGCTATTCAAGCACAGAACAGCTCATAATTATTACATATTATCGATTAACGCTGTACCAAATTCAGATGCCTTTACTTCTGTTGCTCCATCCATTAAACGTGCAAAATCATATGTCACGACTTTAGAAGCAATCGTTTTTTCAATAGAGGTCATAATTAAATTCGCTGCTTCTGTCCAGCCAAGGTGTTCAAGAAGTAGTACACCGGAAAGGATGACGGAAGAAGGATTTACTTTATCTAGGCCTGCGTATTTAGGAGCTGTACCATGAGTTGCTTCAAAAATTGCGTGGCCCGTTTCATAATTGATGTTTGCTCCAGGAGCAATACCGATTCCACCTACTTGAGCAGCAAGAGCATCAGAAATATAATCACCGTTTAAGTTCATCGTCGCAACTACATCAAATTCTTTCGGACGGGTTAAGATTTGTTGTAGGAAGATATCTGCAATAGCATCCTTCACAATGATTTTCCCAGCTGCTTCTGCTTCTGTTTGAGCTTTATTTGCAGCGTCTACTCCTTGTTCTTCTTTGATTTTGTCATATTGAGCCCATGTAAAGACCTTGTCTCCGAACTCTTTTTCAGCAAGCTCATAGCCCCAGTTTTTGAAAGCTCCTTCTGTGAACTTCATAATATTTCCTTTATGAACTAGCGTTACTGATTTACGGCCTTCTTTAATAGCATAGTTAATCGCTGCACGGACTAATCTGCTTGTTCCCTCTTCAGATACAGGCTTAATACCGATACCAGAAGTTTCTGGGAAACGAATTTTATTAGCTCCCATTTCCGTTTGAAGGAAATGAATAAGCTTTTTCACTTCATCTGATCCCTTCGCATACTCAATACCAGCATAGATATCTTCTGTGTTTTCACGGAAAATAACCATATCTGTATCTTCAGGACGTCTTACTGGTGAAGGTACTCCATCGAAATACCTTACTGGACGTAGACACACGAAGAGGTCTAATTCTTGACGTAATGCAACATTTAGTGAACGAATTCCTCCACCAATAGGCGTCGTTAATGGTCCTTTAATAGCAATAAAATACTCACGGATGGCATCAAGTGTTTCTGAAGGTAGCCATTCTCCTGTTTTATTAAACGCTTTTTCTCCTGCATAAACTTCTTTCCACTCAATTTTACGCTTACCTTTATACGCTTTTTCAACAGCCGCGTCTAGAACACGTGATGCTGCAGCCCAAATATCTGGTCCCGTTCCGTCTCCTTCAATGAATGGAACAATTGGGTTATTTGGTACATTAAGTACTCCATTTTCTACAGTAATTTTTTCACCTTGTGTCATACACTTTCCCTCCAAGTTCATTATAAAAAGTTAGAAGTAGATCCTTCTAACTCTATACAGTCGAAGCATTCTCTTATAAAAATTTAAGTGACATCCTGATTCAACTGCTCTTCGTTATAGCAAATGATAAAGGCTAGAAGAGTTCCCTCTAACCTTTTAGCATTCATCCTTTACATTACACCAATTTTTTCACCATTTGTAAAATATAACTTACCCTCTTTGATCAATCGGGATAAATTGTTGCTTTCCTGGACCTGTATATTCCGCACGAGGACGAATCAGGCGATTATTAGAGTATTGCTCAAGGATGTGAGCTAACCACCCTGATACTCGACTTACCGCAAAGATCGGTGTAAATAGATCATGATCAATGTTTAAACTATGGTATACGGACGCTGAATAGAAATCAACATTTGGTGGTAGGTTCTTCTCCGATGTCACAATCTCTTCAATCTTCATTGACATTTCATACCACTTTGTCTCTCCACTTAGTTCCGTTAATTTCTTTGACATTTCCCGAAGATGCTTTGCTCGAGGATCACCTTCACGATATACACGGTGGCCAAATCCCATAATTTTTTCTTTACGATCTAGCTTTTCATGTATAATTTGGTCTACATTCTCAACCGAATCAATGTCTGTTAACATTTTCATTACTTGTTCGTTTGCCCCACCATGTAGTGGCCCTTTCAAGGCACCAATCGCAGCAGTTACACCCGAATAAACATCTGAAAGCGTTGCTACACATACACGACCCGTGAAAGTAGATGCATTTAATTCATGGTCAGCGTGAAGAACTAATGCTTTATTAAACGCTTCTACTTGAATATCTTTAGGCTCTTCTCCTGTTAACATGTACAAGAAATTTGCAGCGAAGCTAAGGTCTTTTCTTGGTGAAACCGGGTCTTGTCCATTTCTAATTCGCGCAAACGCTGTCACTAATGCTGGCATTTTTGCTTGTAAACGAATAGCCTTACGATAATTCGCCTCATCGTCCATCACATCTGCCTCATCATCAAACAATCCTAGTAGAGAAACAGCTGTTCGAAGAGCTCCCATTGGGTGCACCGAATCAATTGGGTATGTTTTAAAATGTTCTAAAACTTGTGTCGGCAATTCATACTCATCTGCTAGTTGATTTCTGAATTCTTCCAACTCAGCTTGATTAGGTAGTCTTAAATGCCAAAGTAAATAGATTACCTCCTCAAAAGATGCATAATTTGTAAGATCATCAATGTTATACCCTACATATGTAAGTGTGTCGTCAATAATAGAGCTGATAGAAGAAGTCGTTGCAACAATTCCTTCTAATCCACGTGTTGTTGTCATATATATCTCTCCTTTACCTAAAAAAATCCTTTTACTCAGTTATATTTGAGCAATTATGCCCTTCGGCTTGTCTATTTATAATACCCACTTCCAATAGAAAGACACTGAATCGAGCGAACGCTCGACTCCTTTTCAAAAAGGTTACTTAAACACGTCCTTTTAGGATGCGCTTACATTTCCTATTATAAACAATTATCTGACTTTTGTGAATGGAAACACCTCAATTTAGACAAATATTTTTCTAAAAAAGCATTGCCAAATCAAAATAATAGTCTACTATATATCATAATTTGAACGGAGTACATCATATAATAAATAGATTTTAATCTCTTCCCCCTATTTTTCACCTTTTTTTGTTCATCAGCCTATCTCCTGTCGTCAACATAAATGCTTTATTGGAAAAAACGAATTTCTTTTTTTGTTATAAAAAGGTAAAATACAAGAAAACTGACTTCTAATATGCTTGAACTTTATAGATAGCTTGACCACTCTAGCTGCCTATAAATAGAGAAAATTGCGGATTGTTTTGAATGAAAGTTTAGAAGAAAATTATATTTACCATGGACTAGCCTATTAATGAGGGGGTAGCTTAGTTGAATATTGTATATTTCCATCGGTTTTTGCGATTTTTAGTTGTTATTTTGTCTGTCATTCTCTTTTTTATTACAGCTTTTTATGTATCGACCTTAACGTATCCATTTATTTTTGCCATTCTTCTTGCCTTTTTAATAAATCCTCTTGTTAATATTCTAGAAGATAAAGCAAGGATTCCAAGACCCTTTGCCGTATTTATTTCTATTCTATTACTATTCGCTCTCTTCGTTGGAGTAATCACTTTGCTTATTGCTGAAATAGTAGAAGGGGCTGAATACCTTTCAAACGTATTACCTGACCATATTGAAACATTTATACAATTTGCAGAAAACTCGATTACTGCATATGTTATACCAATATATGAACACCTTGCATCAATCTTTAATAATTTAGAATCTGTTCAACAAGAAACGATTATTGCTAACATCCAAGCAGCTGGCGAAGAAATTGCGAGTAATGCAGGGGAGTTTCTTCAAAATTTCTTTCAACTACTGCCAAACCTCATCACTTGGATTCCAAACACTGCAACCGCGATTATTTTTACTATACTAGCTACCTTTTTTATTAGTAAAGACTGGTATAGACTCACTGCATTAATTGCTAAACACGTTCCAAAGAAAGCAAAATCAAGCGGAAGAACCGTTTATATTGATTTAAAGAAAGCACTTTTTGGCTTTTTCAAAGCGCAGCTAACGCTCATTTCTCTCACAATGGTCGTAATCTTTATTGGTTTGCTCATTTTACGTGTCAAATATTCCATTACTATTGCCCTTCTAATTGGATTAGTTGATTTATTACCTTACCTTGGGACAGCAGCTGTTTTAATACCATGGATGCTTTATGAACTATTAAGTGGAGATATTAAGCTTGGAATCGGGCTCGCTATTTTATATATGATTGTCGCCATACAAAGACAAATTATGGAACCTAAAGTTCTTTCATCATCTATCGGACTAGATCCATTAGCTACCTTACTCTCTTTATTTGTAGGCTTTAAATTAATCGGCTTTTTAGGCTTGATCATTGGTCCTATAACACTTGTCATGATTACCGCCTTAAGAAAGGCTGGAGTGTTTCATGATGTCTGGATTTATATTAAAGGAAATACGCCCCCATCCTAAACAAATTTATAAGTGTATAAAAATAGCTAGCAGCTGTCTTACTAAGTGAATTCTTTAAATGACAAAATAAAAAAAGTATTAAGTAAATGGAGTATCACCACCCCCATTACTTAATACCACCATCGTATATTTCAAAATGGTACGTGTTTACCTATGGATAATTACGTTACGATTGTTTATCCAGCGCTTAAATAATTTCAGTATGAATGGTTTGATCAGCTTTCTTGTTACAGGGATCAATAGAAAAAATCCAATCGCATCTGTAATGAATCCCGGTGTTAACAAGACAACACCACCAACTAAAATACATAAACCATCTACAATCGCATCTCCCGGTGCCTGTCCGTATTGAAGTTGATTTTGAGCATTTTTTACTGTTTGTATTCCTTGTTTTTTCGCAAGATAAGCACCGATAACTCCTGTCGCAATAATTAATAAAATGGTTGTGGGTGCTCCTAATGCTTGTCCAGAATAAATGAGCAAACCAATTTCTAACGCAGGTACAATTATTAAAAATAACATTAAATAGCGCATCATTCTCGTGCCCCCCTTACCAGCTGTTTAGCCTAGTATAGCATATCAACCAGCTATCCTCTATTAATCGAGTAGGAGGGAGTGATTACCTCCCGTCCTCTCACACCACCAATACGTACCGTTCGGTATATGGCGGTTCAATTATGAACCGTCGAATACTTGCCATTGTTCGGCTTCCCGCCCGTTTCGATTTCACATAGATATTACTGTCATCTGCGTAACGAACGAATTTGTGTCCTCTAGCTTCTAACACCTTATCTAGTTCATCTAGCACAATGTTTGATAGAAGTGGACTGAGAGGACCACCCTGTGGTGTTCCTTGTTCTGTACTCGAAACTACGCCATTTATCATGACACCAGCTTGTAGATATTTTCGGATGAGTGTTAGAAGTGGTTTATCGTTGATTCTTTTCGCTAATGTGCTCATAAGCTTATCGTGGTTTACCTTGTCAAAGAACTTCTCTAAGTCCATGTCTACGACCCATCTATATCCTTCTTTGATATATCCTTTTGCTTTCTTTACTGCGTCATGTGCACTTCGATAAGGTCGAAAACCATAACTATGTTCGGAGAACAATGGGTCATATATCTTCGATATAACTTGGGCAATTGCTTGTTGAATCAAACGATCTGTCACAGTTGGAATACCCAATAATCGAATACCGCCATCAGGCTTCGGGATTTCGACTCTTCGGACAGCCATTGGCTCATAGGTACCTTTGAAAATTGCCTCTCGAATGGAATGCCAGTTTTCGACTATTTGCTTTCGTAGGATTTGTACGGGCATCATATCTACTCCATGACTTCCTTTATTCTGTTCTACTCGTTTTAGTGCTAGAAGCATATTCTCCCGTGATAGGATTTGATTCATAAGCATCGTTAATCTTCCTTCCGTGAATAGCTGTTCTTCTATAACAGTTGTCACTCCACCCTCCAAGAGGTACCCCGCGGGATTCACCGTTTCCTTCCTCAAGTGAGGTATTGCGTTTTCTGTGTTCATCATGACATACTGCATGCCAGGGGCTATTCTCTCTTAATTGTTCAGTCCTTCCGAACCGTTCTAGCCCGATTCGTACTATGACCTCTGCTGACTTCTGATGATTCAGCTACTTATCACTAAGTAGGTTATGAAGTGTACTTCACGTATTCATCAGACCTCCCCGGGTAAGGGTATAATCTTTCCTTCCACCTATCTGCTTCATTTACTAAGTATCACCTTTGACAGAAAGGACTTTGTTTTGTTGAGCAAACTCATCCAATGATACCTAGCCTTGTATGAAGTTCGTGTTCCTCAGACCGGAAGTTTGCCGCTCGCTTCCTTCAGATTCCGCGTCACCACAGACACCCTTGCGTTAAGCTAACCGTTACTTCTGCCTTCACGGTTCGGGACTTTCACCCTAAAGATTACACCCATGCCGGGCACACTCAAAAAAAGACTGCGGAATAAACCGCAGTCTTTTGAACATTATAGGACGGAAGCGTGACCGTTATATATAACACCACGTGTAGCATCAATTGTAAGTTCTTGTCCATCTTGAAGCAGTGATGTAGCATTCTCTACTCCTACTATAACCGGTTTGCCAAGCGAAATACCGACTACAGCAGCATGGCTTGTTAATCCGCCTTCTTCTGTAATTAGAGCCGCACATTTTTCAATAGCAGGTACCATTTCTTTATCAGAACCTACTGTTACAAGGACAGAGCCCTCTTCAATTTTATTTAATGCCTCAGTAGCATTTTTGGCAATGACTGCTTTTCCATATGCTGATTTGCGACCAATGCCTTGTCCTTTTGCAAGCACATCACCTACAACATGAATTTTCATCAAGTTTGTCGTACCAGCTTCACCTACTGGAACTCCTGCTGTTATCACAACAAGATCTCCTTGCTTCACCATATTATGCTTTAAAGAAGTACCCACAGCCATATCAAGCATCTCATCTGTTGTCGTAACGGTTGAACCCACAATTGGATTTACTCCCCAAACAAGTGCTAAACGTCTGGATACTGCCGCATCACCCGTCACCGCAACAATCGGTGCTTTAGGGCGGTATTTAGAAATCATTTTAGCAGTGTGACCACTTTCCGTTGGTGCAATGATGGCATTCACATCTAAATTTATCGCTGTATGGGCAACGGATTGACCTATAGCATCTGTCATATTGTGACCAGAGTGTTTTCCAAGGTTCGAAAGGATGGCATTACAATCTAATACTTGTTCAGCACGAGAAGCAATGTTATGCATCGTTTGTACGGCCTCTTCTGGATAACTACCTGCAGCCGTTTCACCTGAAAGCATGATTGCATCTGTTCCATCAAAGATGGCATTTGCTACATCACTAGCCTCTGCTCTTGTTGGGCGTGGATTTCTTTGCATAGAATCTAACATCTGTGTCGCCGTAATAACTGGTTTCCCTAAATTATTACATTTTCTAATAAGGTTTTTTTGTACTAATGGAACTTCTTCTGCCGGAATTTCAACCCCTAAATCACCACGAGCAACCATTAAACCATCAGATACTTCCAAGATTTCATCAATATTATCGACACCTTCTTGGTTTTCGATTTTCGGGATGATTTGAATATGTGGAGCATTATTTTCTTCTAATAGTTGACGAATCTCTAATACGTCTGAAGCTCTACGCACAAACGAAGCGGCGATATAATCAACACCTTGTTCAATACCGAAACGAATATCACTTGCATCCTTATCTGTGATTCCAGGAAGTTTCACAGAAACACCAGGGACATTAACACCTTTTTTATTTTTCAGTGTTCCACTGTTTAAAATCATCGTACGAATTTCTTTAGCAGCTTTGTTAATCTCTATTACTTCTAATCCAATTAATCCATCATCTAACAAAATTTTTGAACCAACACTTACATCTTCAATTAACCCTTCATACGTAATGGAGAACTTTTCAGTCGTACCAATCACTTCACTCATTGAGAGGATAATCTCATTCCCTGCTACTAGCTCAATCGCTCCGTCTTCCATCGTATGTGTGCGAATTTCTGGACCTTTCGTATCCAAAAGAATTCCGATCGTCTTCCCTGTAGTCTCTGATACTTCACGAATGTTTTTAATACGCGCTCCATGCTCTTCAAAATCACCATGCGAAAAGTTTAAACGAGTTACATTTAAACCTGCATTGACTAATTTCGTTAACATTTCTACACTCTCACTAGCTGGACCAATCGTACAAACGATTTTTGTTTTTCTCATCATTTTCCCTCCAAAATAGATCAAAACTGGCTTAAATAGACAGTTCTTTTGATAATTGACACATCTTCAAATCAACTGCGTGTGGTTTAGCAAGAGCTTCGATAATGTCATAATCCACTAATTCATTTTTCTCAATTCCAACTGCTCTACCACCGATATTCTCCATTAAAAGCTCTACCGCTCTTGAGCCTAATCGGCTTGCTAGAACCCGGTCAGCTGCAGTAGGACTTCCTCCACGCTGAATATGACCTAACACAGAAACTCGTGTTTCTAAATTAGACTCTTCCTTTAGTCTAGCTGCTAACTCATTACCTGACATGACTCCTTCTGCAACGATAATAATACTATGCTTTTTACCACGTTGCTGACCTTTCCTTAGACGCTCGCAAATATCATCCATATCAAATGGATCTTCAGGAATTAAAATCGTTTCTGCACCGCCTGCTAACCCTGACCATAGCGCTATATCTCCTGCATTTCGGCCCATGACTTCAATGATAAATGTTCTTTCATGCGAAGTAGCAGTATCACGAATTTTGTCTACAGCATCAATCACAGTATTCAATGCCGTATCAAACCCAATTGTAAGCTCTGTTCCTGGAATATCGTTATCAATCGTTCCTGGAACGCCAACACATGGATATCCTTGTTCAGTTAATGCTTTTGCTCCTCTATAAGAACCATCGCCGCCAATTACTACTAGTCCTTCAATTCCTAGCGCTTTTAACTGCTCTATTCCCTTTTGTTGACCTTCTTTTGTTTTAAATTCCTCACAACGAGCTGTATAAAGAGTTGTTCCACCTCGATGAATTATATCGCCTACAGAGCCAAGCTCTAATTTTTTTATGTTTCCTTGTATTAATCCATTGTACCCTTGATATACCCCATAAACTTCCAAATTGTGATAAATGGCTTTACGTACAACCGCTCGCACCGCGGCATTCATACCCGGAGCATCTCCTCCACTTGTTAATACACCAATTTTCTTCAAAGGAACTCACCTCAACTAGATCTTAATATGTAGCTTGAAAATGACCATGTTACCGTTTTCACAAAATAAACGAAATGCAAACTTATTAATTAATGATAATGACTATTACAATAATATTATGGTCAAATTAAGTATTATTTATTTCTAAAATAACATGAAGACTCAACGTTCTCAATACATGAGCGTGTCTAAATTAAAAAGACGAAATAGTTCGTTAAATGAAAGCGTTTTATATAGACAAAATTAGGTAATATCCGTTTTCCTTCTCTAATTTACACTATTTAAACAGTAAAAAAACGTGCCATTCATGCACGTTTTCAGTTTACCCTAGACAAATCATTTAAAACAGTAAATTCACCAATTGCTTTATATTTATCATATCTTTGTTGAATTAAGTTCAGTGAATCCAATGGCAATAATTCCTTTAAAGATTTTTCTAAAATGTCTTTAATATACCCTGCTTGTTCTTCAACATTTTTATGTGCTCCACCTTGCACTTCAGAAATAATCTCATCAATGACACCTAGTTCTTTTAAGTCTGGAGCTGTAATTTTCATCGTTTCAGCCGCTCGCTTTGCTTGGGAAGCATCCTTCCATAGAAGAGCAGCAGCCCCTTCAGGTGAGATAACGGAATAAGTCGAATTCTCCAACATGTGGATTCGATCACCTAGTCCAAGAGCTAGGGCGCCCCCGCTTCCACCTTCGCCAATTACAATACATACAATTGGGACTGTTAACCCTGCCATCTCAAATAGATTTCGAGCAATCGCTTCACTCTGTCCTCTTTCTTCAGCAGCTTTTCCTGGGTATGCTCCTTTCGTATCAATAAAGCATACGATCGGACGTCCGAATTTCTCAGCTTGCTTCATTAGCCTTAACGCCTTGCGATAACCTTCAGGATGTGGACACCCAAAATTACGACGGATATTTTCCTTCGTATCTTTCCCACGCTGATGCCCTATTACCGTTACAGGTAAACCATTAAATTTGGCTATCCCACCTACAATTGCTTCATCATCCCCATAATAGCGGTCTCCATGCATCTCTAAAAAGTCACTAAATAATTGTTTAATATAATCTAGAGTTGTGGGGCGGTTTGGATGACGTGCAACTTGAACTCGTTCCCACGGTTTCATATTCGAATATACTTCACTTTCTAGATTTTTCAATCTAGCTTCAAGCTTTTCAATTTCAGTCGTAAAATCGACATCTGACTGATTAGTAAATTCTTTTAGCTCTTGTATTTTCTTTCTTAGTTCCAAGACGGGTTTTTCAAATTCTAATTCATTTGCCAACTTTCATCCCTCCCTGAACAATGAATATCTAATAAAGTAGTCATCTTTTCCTTCAGCTCTAGTCTTGAAATCACATCATCAAGTTGACCGTGTTCTAATAAAAACTCAGCTGTTTGAAAGTCCTCTGGAAGTTCTTCACGGATCGTTTGTTCAATAATTCGTCTACCCGCAAACCCTATTAAAGCACCTGGTTCGGCAAAGTTATAATCACCGAGTGAGGCAAAACTAGCAGATACACCGCCCGTTGTTGGGTGTGTCATAATTGAAATATACAATCCACCCTTATCACTAAATTGTTTCAGGGCTGCACTGGTTTTAGCCATTTGCATCAATGAAAGAACCCCTTCTTGCATACGGGCTCCACCACTAGCTGTAAAAATAATAAACGGACAATTGCGCTGACTAGCTTCTTCAATCGCTCTAGTAATTTTTTCTCCAACTACAGAACCCATGCTTCCCATTCTAAAGCGGGAATCCATAATTGCTACGACAACCTCATACCCATTCACTTTACCAAATCCCGTTACAACCGCTTCATTAATTTTTGTTTTTTCTCGATCTTTTTCAAGCTTTTCTATATAATCTGGAAACTGTAAAGGGTTTTCAGATATTAATTCATTGTCTAGTGAATGAAATGAACCCTCATCTATAAAGCTTTTGATTCTTTCATCACTACTCATTGGATGATGGTACTGGCAATGTAAACAAACTTTGCTATTTTTTTGTAATTCCTTTGTATACATTATCTTCCGACACTTAGGACATTTCGTCATAATTCCTTCAGGGACATCTTGTTTAGACGCTTCCGAAGGAATGGTTGCATATTTCTTTTTTTTGCCTTTAGCAAATATCTCCTTTAGCACTATGAAATCCTCCTTGTCCAGTAATATCGAACCTTCATTTTATACTTGATTAGTTTCTCGTCAAACTACTATTAATTTAGGCTTGTTCACCAATGTAACGGAAACAGAGTAAAAAAGATGTTATAATTTGTCATGAAGTTATCGACATTTTTATTGAATTAAAAGTTTTTACTGCAAGAGTAACATCTTCATCAATTAAGGCTTGTAGTATCGTTATCCATTTAGCCTTCTCTAGCTTTTCCAGCTTTTCTTTATTCCCCTTATCGTTCACAGCAAAATCATGTAATATTGTCCATATTTTACAGATTAGACGATTGGGATGTATCGCAAATAGCTGTTGCATTACTTGATAACCATCTATTTCATCCTGATTTAGAGCAGATTGCAAATTCCTTAGCTTATCACAAACTGAAGCATGGTCCACATTAGTACAGAATGAACGTATGCACTCTTGTTCTAAAAAAACTTTGGTTTGTTGAACATCCCTTTGAGCTTGCGTATTTTGTAAAATAAACATTCCTAGTAACTCTACTAATTGATGATCTCGAAAGTCTCTTAAGAATGTTCCTTCGCCTCTTCTCGTTTCAATTAAACCTAATAGTTCTAACGCTCGTAAAGCCTCTCTTACAGACGAACGTCCAACTTGAAGACGCTCAGTGAGAACTCTTTCTGAAGGTAGTTTATCGCCAGGTTTATAACCCTCTTCAGCAATGATTTCCCTTATTTTCCTTACGATACTTAAATATACTTTATTAGTCAAAATACTACTCCACTTTGCCAATAACCGCTAAGCTCTTTGTTCGATTATATACATCCTCAGGGTTTACTTTCATTCGAGCTACTCCCGTTTCCATTGCTGCTTTTGCAACCGCTGCTGCAACTGCAGGGGCTACTCTCGCATCAAATGGAGCAGGAATAACGTATTCACTGGTCAGCTCTTCTGCTGTAATAAGGTTGGCAATTGCTTCCACCGCCGCTTGCTTCATTTTTTCATTAATATGAGTAGCTCTCACGTCTAAAGCTCCCCTAAAAATTCCTGGGAATGCAAGCACATTATTTACTTGGTTCGCAAAATCAGAGCGACCTGTTCCTACCACTTTCGCACCGGCTTCCATTGCCTCTGCAGGCATAATCTCTGGAACAGGGTTAGCCATTGCAAAAATAATTGAATCCCGGTTCATACTTTGAACCATTTCTTTTGTTAAAGCTCCTGCTACAGATACTCCAATAAAGACATCCGCCTCTTTAATAACATCTGATAACGACCCCGCTTGTTTTTCTCGGTTCGTAAACCTGGCTACCTCTTCTTTAATTGAATTCATTCCATTTGGTCTGCCTGCATAAATAGCTCCTTTAGAGTCGCACATTACAATATCTCTGACACCATATGCGTAAAGCAATTTAATAATCGCTATTCCAGCCGCACCTGCTCCATTAGCAACCACTTTAATTTCAGACATTTTCTTGTCAACTAGTTTTAATGCATTCATAAGACCTGCTACTGTCACAATCGCTGTTCCGTGTTGATCATCATGAAATATTGGAATGTTTGTTTCCTTTTTTAAACGCTCCTCAATCACAAAGCAATTTGGAGCAGCAATGTCTTCCAAATTGACGCCACCAAAGTTTGGCTCCATTAATTTCACTGTATCAATAATTTTGTCTACATCTGTTGTGTTTAAACAAATCGGAAAAGCGTCAACGCCTGCAAAGCTTTTAAATAAAACGGCTTTTCCTTCCATTACGGGAAGGGCAGCTGCCGGTCCAATATTCCCAAGGCCTAAAACAGCAGTTCCATCTGAAACAACGGCAACCATATTACCTTTCATAGTATATTCATATACTGTTTCTGGCTTATCATATATTACTTTACATGGCTCTGCTACACCGGGTGAGTATGCTAAACTTAAATCCTTTGCATTTTTCACTTCCACTTTTGACTTGGATTCAAGTTTTCCTTGGTTCACTCTGTGCATATGCAGCGCTTCTTCTCTTAATGACAAAACGTTCACTCCTTTAATTAAAGACAGAGATGTATATACATTTCTATAGTGGTCAGACCACATGATTCACTATCAAAGTATATCAAAAGATGACAACAAGTAAAGAAAAATTTATTTAATTACTAAATTATTCTGTCCAATTATTCTTCTTATTTCTTCTAATAAATTTGAATTAACACTTACGAAATATTGTGATGCAAGCTGAATTGATCGTTTCTCTTTTTCAAAATAGACAACAACTGGAGTAGTTCCTTTATACTTCAGGAGGGCTACTTGAATCTCTTCCATTACCTCTACCTCATTCAGTTCGACTGGAAGTTTTATATATAACTTTTGATGCTGCTTTACAAGCTCCTCTGCTTGCTCTATGCTCGTTGTGCTTTTCACAATAAATTGCCGCTTGCCTTTTCTCTCCTCCATATGTCCAGTAATGTAAAGGGAAGCCCCTTGCATTAATAGCTTTCCGAATTTACGGTATGTATCTGGAAAAACAACCCCTTCCATTTGACCTGTATGATCACTTCCCGTCATAAAAGCCATAACATCCCCTTTTTTCGTCCGGATTGTTTTAATATCATTAATATAAATAATGACCCCGACCTCTTTTTTACCAAGTGGTATATCGACTATATGTACGGCGTTGAGACGACTTATCAGATGATTAAACATAGACACTGGGTGTGCTGATAAAAATAGTCCCGTAGATTGACTTTCAAACGATAATTTATCTTCTAATTTCATTGACTCTACTTCAACATATTTAGGCTTCAGTAACAGTGAATCCTCATCATCAAATAAAACAAATTCACCATCTTTTGGCTTAATAAGCTCAGCATGATCAAGAGCCACATCAAGCGTTGCTAACAATACTGCACGATCTTGTCCAAAATCGTCCAGTGCACCTGCAAAGATAAGGGATTCTAGTACTTTTCTGTTTACTGCTTTTCCAGATACTCTTAAACAAAAATCAAATAGGTCCTGAAACGGTTGTTCTTTCCTAGCGCTTACAATTGCTTGCAAAGCGCTGCGCCCCACTCCTTTAATGGCCGCTAAACTAAATCTCAATCCTTCCTTTTCTACCGTAAACGGAAAGCTACCCTTGTTAATAGAAGGGGGTAATATGGAAATCCCCATTTGCCTCGTTTCGTGAATATAATTCACGATTTTATCATCATTCCCAATCGCAGATGTTAATAATGCAGCCATAAAATAGGCTGGATAATGAGCTTTTAAGTATGCTAGTTGATAAGCTATCATACTATAGGCAACTGCATGACTGCGAGGAAAACCATAGTTAGCAAACTTTACGATTAGATCATAGATCACATGAGCTATATTTTCTGAATACCCTTTCTTTAAAGCACCTGAGACAAAATACTGCCTTTGCTCATCCAGTACTTCCTTTTTCTTTTTACTAACGGCACGCCGAAGTATATCTGCTTCTCCTAATGTAAAACCCGCCATCTTAGATGCAATTTGCATAATTTGCTCTTGATAAACAATAACACCATACGTATTTTGTAATATAGGCTTTAAGTCAGGGTGAGGAAAGATTGTTGCCTCTTCTCCATACTTCCTTCTAATATACAGCGGAATATTTTCCATCGGACCTGGTCGATACAATGCGTTTACCGCCACTATATCCTCAAAGGAGTTAGGCCGCAAATTTTTTAAGACATTTCGCATTCCATCAGATTCAAGTTGAAAAATCCCAGTTGTTTCTCCTCTACACAATAACGAAAATGTTTTTTTATCTTGATAAGGAATCCCGTTCAAATCCACTTTTTCTCCTGATGCCTTATGAATAAGATCCACAATTCTTTCTAGCAACGTCAAATTTCGTAATCCTAGAAAATCCATTTTTAATAATCCAATGCTTTCTAAAATATCCATTGGATACTGTGTTAAATAGACACCATTCGTCCCTTCCTGGAGTGGGACGAGCTGAACTAAGGGGACATCACTAATTATGACACCAGCAGCGTGAGTCGACGTATGCCGAGGTAACCCTTCAAGCTTTAAGGCAGTATGAAACAGTCGCTTATGATGTAAGGATTCATCTACAAATTTCTGCAAGCCTGTAGATTCCTGATAAGCCTCTCTCAAAGTTATGCCCATCCTTGACGGGATTAGTCGAGACAAACGCTCCTGTTCTTTCGAATTTAGTCCAAAAATACGAGCAGTATCTCGCAGAGAAGCTTTTGTACCAAACGTACCAAACGTAATAATTTGACTGGCATGAAGTTTCCCATACTTTTGAACAACATATGATATAACCTCATCACGGCGATGGTCTGGAAAATCTATATCTATATCTGGCATTGTCACACGCTCAGGATTTAAAAATCGTTCGAATAATAAGTTGTATTGCAACGGATCTACATCTGTTATAAACAATGAGTAAGCAACTAAGGAGCCTGCTGAAGAACCACGACCTGGACCAGTTATAATCCTTTTCCTCCGTGCAAACTCCATAAAGTCCCATACGATAAGAAAATAATCAGAAAAACCCATTTTATCGATGATATCCAATTCATATTGCAATCGACCCTTATACTCTTCTGTACTATTCGGTTTTCGCTTCTGTAATCCCTCTTCACAAAGTCTCTTCAGCTCATTCTTTGCCTTTACGTTATCTGGCAAAGGGTACGTCGGTAATAATGATTGACCAAATTCCATGGTGACGTCACATACATTGGCAATGGTCATCGTATTTTCAAGTGCATCTACTTCATCATGAAATAGCTCTACCATTTCCTCTGTTGTTTTTAAATAGTGTTCTTCGGAAGACACTTTCGAACGATTTTCATCTGAAAGCTTTACACCTTCCCCAATGGCTAATAAGCATTCATAAGCAAAAGAATCCTCTTTTTCTAAAAACTTTACAGGATTCGTAACGAGTAAAGGTGTTCGTGTTTTTTGTCCTAGCTGTTTTAACAATGGAAGGACATTCCGTTCTTCCTCTTTTTCATAATGTTGTAAGGAAAGAAAAAATGAATTAGGTTCAAATAATTGCTTATATTGAACTACCGTTTCTTCCGCTTCCTCCATTTGATTCTGTAGTAGTAACTGTTCAATCTTGCCATCAAGACCAGGGGTATAGACATAGAGTCCTTTTCCATACCCTTTGAGCCAGCGTGCCGATATACCCTCCTGAGATTTTGTTCCAATCACAGAAGATATTTTTAATAAATTTTGATAGCCTGTATTTGATTTTGCTAGAAGGACAAGCGGAAAGGCACGATCTGTTTCATTTATTTTGACATCTGCTGTTAATCCTATGATCGGTTTTATTCCATGCTTTTGGCATTCTTTATAAAATGGTACTGCACCATACATAACATTACGATCTGTTAAAGCTAGCGCCTTAAATCCCAAGTTCTTCGCTTTTAACACTAACTTATGTATATCAATCGTACTCGTCAGCAAGCTATAAGCGCTTGCCACTTGTAAGTGAACAAATGACATGATCACTCTCATCCTTTTTAGTATTTTAATTTTATTATAGGCAATTGGAAGAAAAAAAGAAAATATGTTCTCCTTTTCACACACATCATAATTATGAACCTAGTCCCATATATTGTAGTATCACGAAAAAAGGATGATGTTTATGACAGAAGCTTTTTTCCCTGAATTTTTCAAGAGCTTTTTCATTGCATTCGGCGTTCTATTAGGAGGGTCTTTTTTAGGGGCATTTAGTTCTTTTTTAATGGGGCAGCCGGCATTAATAGAAATGGACAGACTCTCGAAAATATTACGAATATGGGCGATTATCGCAGCAATCGGAGGAACATTTGACACTCTGTACAGTTTTGAAAGAGGACTTTTGGATGGGAAAACACTAGATTTATTCAAACAATTTTTATTAATTTTATCTGCTTTAGGTGGGGCACAGGCAGGAGCGACGATTATTGAATGGCTAACACAGGAACATATTTCCTAATGCGTATTCCACCCTATTATCGCTCACCACTATGGCAGAAGTTTTTTTCTGGCGTCGTCATTGGTGGCATTATAAGTTGGTTAATTTTTTTATTCATGTTTGGCACTATGCAGGAAAAGCAATCTAAAAAGATTATTGAACAAGAGAGAACAATTAAAGAGTTAGAGGGAGACATAAAAATTTGGCAAGAGGATGTCAAAAAACTTAATGAGCTAAATCAAGATATTCTAACCGTTCAAGAAGTGAACGTTACCATTACGAATGGTCCTAAATATGGTTTTATTAACGAATCACTAACCATCGATCAGGCTGAACAAGCGATAAAAGAAGATTTGCACTCCCTTGTTGCCAAGAAACTTGAAACCGTTTTCGAATCAAAACAAGTACTTAAAAAGATGCTTGAAAATAAAATCTTAAAAATCAATGACAAACGCTACCGGCTAGTAATAAAGGAAATCTACTATTTCACAACGATTGAAGTCTTCATTGAATTGCGACTAGATTGAAGAATTGTAATCATTTTTTTATCATTCCTTTTTCGATAAAAAAATGATTACTTATAGTTAAAATAAGACCAAGCCTCTTAATAATGGGCTTGGTCTTGTTTTAAAAGCTTACTCTTGTTTATAGTGGATAACGGCATCTTCTAAGTCTTGAATAACGTGATCAGCCTCACTCCAAGAATAAATGGATGCACCAGCTGCTAGAGGGTGGCCTCCCCCATTATATTTTTTTGCGACTTTGTTAATAACAGGACCTTTTGAGCGTAGCCTTACACGAATTTGATCATCTTCTTCAATAAAGCACACCCAAGCACTGATACCTTTCACACTGCCTAATGAGCCAATCAGGAGTGAAGCCTCTGCTGGAAGCACCCTAAATTCCTGCAATAAATCCTTCGTTAACTTTACGGAGCCAATGTTGTTCTGTTTCATTTCAAAGTTTTGAAGAATGTACCCCTGAAGTTTTAACACTTTTGCATCCACTTCATACATTTCATTAAACAGCTCGTTTCGATTGAAGTCGTAGCGAATCAGTTCCCCTGCGATATCAAACGTTTTTTGTGTTGTACTAGGGTATAAAAATCGTCCTGTATCTCCCACAATACCTGCAAAAAGTAATCTAGCCGCATCATCAGTCATTACAAGTCCATCGTCTTTCCCAGCTAAATAAAAATCATAGATCATTTCACTACACGAGCTTGCAGAAGTGTCCACCCATAATAAGTCTCCATAAGGATCCTCATTTGGATGATGATCAATTTTTATTAATTGATCTCCTAACGTATAACGGGTATCACAAACACGCTCTTCATTCGCCGTATCACAAACGATGACCAATGCACCAGAATAAACTTCATCATCTATTACATCAAGTCGGTTCATATAATGTAACGATGCTTCTTCCTTTCCCACTGCATAGATAAATTTATTAGGAAAAGATGCTTTTAATATTTCTACAAGCCCTCCTTGGGAACCGTAAGCATCAGGATCTGGTCGGACATGCCTGTGAACAATAATCGTGTCATAACGTTTAATCGTCTCTAATATTTGAGTTTTCATTGATTTTTCTCCTTTATCATTCTAGTTACTGTTTGGATTTCTGTCGTTAAAAGGTTACAATAGGTACGAACAGCTGTGTAAAATTGGAGGTCAACTGAATGCAAGTACTGGTTATTTTAACTATTTTTTCATTATCTTTTTATGTATTTTATATAATTAAGAGGTTCCGTTCTAAATTACCATTAGAAAAGAAATTCCTGAATGGTAAGTCGAGTATGGCTCTTGGATTATTTATTTCTACATTCGGATTAAATCAAATATTCCTTTATCAAACTACTTTTACGTATATCATTGCAGCTATATTTATGCTTACAGGTCTAAGTAGTATTTATGGTGGTTGGAAAGTTTACCAACACTATTTACCTCTCTACTTACAAGAATTCGAAGATAACAGAAGAACGAACAGCAGGGGACAATCTTAAGATTGTCTTCTTTTTTCTATTTACTACCATCCCCATCACAACGCCAAATCGAGTCAGCTTCTATCGATTAGTTGACATGTCATTAGTGCTTTCCCTACAATGCTTCCTTCATTATAGACTTCTACGTCTACCTTTCCGAATTTCCTGCCTGCTTCCAATACGTTTGGATATATTTCAATATTACTTTCTATTTGGACGGGTTTGATAAAATAGACCGTCATATTCTCTACAACCAAGTCGCCTTTTTTCAATGACTTTAGTGCTCTGTTAGCTGCTTCTGTCATAAGAGTCGTTAACACCCCATATGAAATCGTTCCAAGGCCGTTTGTCATTTGCGGCGACACGTGGAATTGATAAAGCTTTTCCCCACGTTTGTTCTCCATAACACGTATAGAATTCGTCACCGTATCATCTATAGTCTCACCAACTTGTGGTTGGCGTTGGATCACCTGAAGCGCTTTTAGAACATCTTGGCGACTAATAATTCCTTGAAGTTTATACTGATCATTAACGACAGGCAATACTTCAATTCCTTCCCATATCATCATATGTGCGGTTGAGGCAACACTCGTTTTTAAATGCATCGTAATTGGATTTTTCGTCATCACCTTTTCAATCATCAAGTCGTGGCTTTTCCCTAAAATATCCTTTGATGTGACGATTCCTTGAATCTTCATATTCTCATCTACAACCGGAAAGCGACTATGGGAGGTTGTATTTTTTTGTTCATGCCATCGTGCGATCTCATCTTCTAGTGATAGAAACACTGTATTTTCAAGAGGTGTTAAAATGTCTTCTACTAGAACTATTTCTTTTTTAATTAACTGGTCATAAATCGCTCGATTAATCATAGTAGCGACAGTAAACGTATCATAGCTTGTAGAGATAACTGGTAACTCAAGTTCATCTGCTAGCTGCTTAACCTCGTCATCTGTATCAAATCCACCTGTAATTAATACAGCAGCACCTGCTCGTAATGCTTGTTCATGCGCTTTCGTTCGGTTTCCAATAATTAAAAGATTATCTGCTCCTGTATAACGCATCATAGCATCTAATTTCATCGCACCGATTACGAATTTATTTAACGTCTTGTGTAAGCCTGCCCTTCCCCCAAGTACTTGACCATCTACAATGTTAATGACTTCTGCATACGTGAGTTTTTCAATATTTTCTTTTTTCTTACGTTCTATACGAATCGTTCCTACTCGTTCAATCGTGCTTACATAGCCTTTTGTTTCTGCGTCTTTAATGGCCCGGTACGCTGTTCCCTCACTCACCGTTAATTCCTTTGCAATTTGTCTAACGGAGATTTTTTCTCCAACCGGTAATGAGTCAATATACAATAAAATCTGTTCATGTTTTGTTGCCAAGCTTTTCACCTTCCAAACCGAGCTTATAAGTTAACTCTATTATAAGGTGAAAAGCTCGTAGATTCAATTTATGGTTACATGCCCAATGATTTCATCTTATTCCTTTGGAGTGTCTTAGCTCGCTTCTTACTACTTTTTGTTTTGACAGGCTTAGTAAAAAGCATAGCAGTAAGATTTCCTGCTAAAACAATGAAAGCAAATGCTAACCATGCTATTGAAAAATAACCTTCAATACCACTAATGGAAAGCGTTAACCTTGGAGCAGCATAATACAACATCGCTCCTGCTAATAAAAAACATAATAAATATCGTTGCTTCATCATATCTCCCCCTTTCCTCATTGTTTAATATGTATGCTTGTCTTTCTCTTTTTTTCCTTTAGATTAAAAAGAAGGAGAGTCCCTCTTCAAAGGAACTCTCCAACGTTTATAACTTTATTTCATCCCCAGCCTTCATAATGACACCATTTCCACTTGGTAAACGCTCAATAAATGATTGTGGATTTTGTTTGATCGGTGGGAAAGTATTATAATGCATCGGTACTACTGTTTTAGCTCGAAGAAATTCTGACGCTATCGCAGCATCCTCGGGACCCATAGTAAAATTATCACCAATCGGTAAAAACGCAACATCAATATCATTGTATTCTCCAATTAACTTCATATCAGTAAACAATGACGTGTCTCCTGCATGATAAATCGTTTTTCCCTCTGCTTTAAATAATATGCCAGCTGCCATTCCCATATAGATCATTTCTTTTTTATCGGTTATAAAAGAAGAACCATGAAAAGCTTGTGTTAACTTAACCGTTCCAAAACTAAACGTATGTGCTCCACCTATGTGCATACCATGAGTTTGAAGTCCTTGCCAGCTTAAATAGGTCGCTATTTCAAAATTTGCTATGACAAGAGCAGATTTCTTTTTGGCAAGCTCAATTGTGTCACCTACATGATCGTTATGACCGTGTGTTAAAATAATGACGTCTGGAGCTTCTTCCTCTACTTTTAAATCTGTAAGTTCATTCCCCTTTATGAATGGATCAATTAAAATTACTTTTCCCCCGGAAATAATTTTGACTACAGAATGACCGTGATAAGAAATATCCATCTATTCTCCTCCTTTTTTAGTTACGTCCAATAACTTCTAGTTGTATAATAAAAATCCTGCAACAGAACCGTTCTTATCATTTTGTCTATCTCATAATCTACAGTAAATTAAAATCGTATATCGTTTGAATTATTTTATAGTGGAATACATGTTTATATCAGTAAAGGTACCATGAAACATAAAAAAAGAGCGAGCCTACATAAGTAGAAGCTCCCTCTTTTATTTTTTACCTATTTATACATGACGTGTTCCTTTATTGCTGTTCTAAAAGGGTCATGACATCGGAATACAACAAATCATGAGCTTCAGCAACAGCTTGGTATGTTACATATCCACCCAGTGTATTGATTCCTTTTCGAAGAGCTTCATTATCTAAACAAGCTTTCTTGTACCCTTTATTCGCGATTTGGACGGCATATGGTACCGTTACATTTGTTAAAGCAATGGTAGATGTTCTCGGAACTGCACCTGGCATATTCGCTACTGCATAGTGCAACACATCATGCTTCAAATACGTTGGATCATCATGTGTAGTAATACGATCAGTTGTTTCGAAGATACCACCTTGATCAATCGCAATATCAACAACGACAGAACCAGGAGTCATCTTTTTAATCATATCTTCCGTTACAAGCTTTGGTGCTTTTGCTCCTGGGATAAGGACAGCTCCAATCACAAGATCTGAATCCATTAAAGCTTGCTCAATATTATAAGGGTTAGACATTAACGTTGTAACATCATTTCCAAAAATATCATCTAATTGGCGAAGACGGTCAGGATTAAGGTCAATGATACAAACTTGTGCTCCAAGGCCAATAGCCATTTTAGCGGCATTAGTTCCAGCCACTCCACCACCAATGATCGTCACCTTGCCTCTTTGCACACCTGGTACCCCAGATAGAAGTATTCCTTTACCACCATGAATTTTTTCTAAAAATTGCGCACCAATTTGAGTAGACATTCTACCAGCTACTTCACTCATTGGTGTTAATAATGGAAGTGAACGATTAGGAAGTTGAACCGTTTCATACGCAATTCCAACTACCTTGTTTTCAATTAATGCTTTTGTTAGTTCAGGCTCTGGTGCTAGATGAAGATATGTAAAAAGAATTAACCCTTCACGAAAAAAAACATATTCGCTCGGTAGTGGTTCTTTTACTTTCATCACCATGTCCATCGACCATGCTTCTTTAGCAGATGATACGATAGTAGCCCCAGCTTGTACATAAACGTCATCAGTAAACCCAGACCCTAAACCTGCCTCTGTCTCAATATATACTTCATGACCGGATTGGATTAAATTCACCACTCCTGATGGTGTCATCGCTACACGGTTCTCGTTATTTTTAATTTCCTTCGGTACACCGACACGCATACACGTAACCTCCTAATATTCTATCTGTCTTCAAAAACGGAAAATTCCATAATTACTATACCATTATGGTTTAAAGATTGGAATATTAATTTACTTCTAAAAATGTAAGCACTTACATTTTAACAAATTCCACAAAAAATATCTTTATTAATGAGCTAATTTTATTATTCACTTAATAAATTTTCAGAGAGAAACTTTACTTTGTCATCGATGTTGTTTAGATCAATATATTATATGCGATATGAGGATATAGTTTTCAAAATTCTTCTTTTATGTTAAAAACAAGGATATTTTTTAAAATAATTTTATTATATTCAAAAAACATCATGCCTTATTGGCATGATGTTTTCCAAAGGGACTAATTATTCGTATTTTTCTCCATCCTCTATCTCATCTTGACTATCTTGTTCTAGGTTTACAATAGGTCCGCCTACTGCCCCACTCGTATAAGAATTCATAATTTGCTGGCTCACTTGATTGACAGCATTTTCTTCAAATGTAATGTTATCTTTTCGATCTTTTTTCATTGACATTTTCCTCCCTTAATCAATGTGAAGAACAGTATTTATTTTTCGAAATTTGTTAACAGATATTCTAGGTAAAATATAGTAAAATGAAAGCAAAGGGGGAGGTAAAGAATGAACTTATCATACGAAAATATTTTAGTAGCTGTTGACGGTTCACAAGAAGCTGAGTGGGCATTTAAAAAAAGTATTGAAATTGCCAAGCGCAACGATGCAAGCTTGACTTTAATTCATGTCATTGACACAAGGAGTTTTGCTACAGTAGAAGCTTATGATCAAACTGTAGGACAAAGAGCTGAGAGATTTGCACAAGAATTGTTAGGTGAATACGAAAATGAGGCGAACGAAGCAGGAGTTAGAAAAGTTCACACCTTAATTGACTATGGTTCCCCAAAAGTTATTATTTCTAGAGATGCAACAAAAAAAGTAGAAGCTGACTTAATCGTTTGTGGCGCAACAGGTTTGAATGCAGTAGAACGGTTTTTCATCGGTAGTGTGTCCGAGCATATTACCCGCTCTGCAACATGCGATGTGCTTGTCGTTCGAACTAAAAAGGATTAATTATGATATAAAGAAGGTAATCTCCTTAAGGAGATTACCTTCTTTACCTTACCTAATTCCAATTATGTAAAAACTTATTAAGTCGCTTTCTTTTCCAAAACTACTTAAGTTAACATCTTTTTATTGTCTCTTACATGAGGGCTGATTTACAATAAAGAAGGAGGCGATAAGAATGAATATATCTTTTCTATTTACTTACAACCCTCGCTTAAAAATAAATCTTCCTAATCAAGAAATTATCCTTTCACACTATTCATCTAAAGAGCAGCAAAGTATTTTAAGTTTTTGGGAGAAGTGTCGTGGAAATATACCGGAATTAATTAAAGCGATTGAAATAAACATTAATGAAAAGCAAGAAGCTCTATCAAACGAAGATGAATTCGAAAAATCATGTCAACTTAACGAGGAGATTGCAGAACTAGCTTCTAAAATTAATGATTTATGGCTATGGTATAGAACCCAACCACTTATAACAGATAAATAAAAACAGCCAATTTCCAATGATGGAATCTTGGCTGATTTCATCTATTTAAACTTGAAAAGTTCAACTTTTCACTTTTTCCATAATTTTATTAAAACAAGAAAGAGTAGCTGCCGAATTCATGGAATAAGATATACCCCGAATACTCCAACCTGAATTAGGAAAAATTCCATTATTCTTATATCACTCAATCTCCTTATTATAAAACGTTATTCTTCTACTGAGTTGTTCAATACCATTTGTTTTTCATGCAAATAGCGATATTGATAATATTTTTCTGCAAAATCTGTCACCTTACGGCTTAATTGGTAATTAACGCCCGCTCCGATTGCCATACTCAGTAAAGGCAATCCTGACCACCTTTTCTTCCGAAACATAGAAATAGCTAACCCTTTCATTAACTGCTTTATAGGCCCTTCAAGCCAAGAATGATCTGTTAGCGTATCATTTTCTTCAAAAAAGTATGTTTCTTTTTTATTCAAATCAGTAATTAATTCCTCCCAGCCATAGGCTTTTAAACGACTAGGAAGGGTTGCTGCATGAAACACTTTTAGTGATGTCATCATTTCATAAGGGGTTTGTACATCATACCCGTAGGACATTGATATAAGCTGGATACTTCGAAGGTTGATAACAGCTATCGCAGGAAAATCTGCTCCAAGCGCTACGAAGCCTCCAGTTCCAGTTATTCCTCCCTGAATAAAGGAATACATTCGATGCCTTCCTGCATGCTGTTCAGCTATATAATGGAGCTGGTCAATCGTTAAATTTCGCAAGTCTTCAACTACCGCAATGTTATCTTGAAAAACTCTCGCAGTTGCAAGAATGCTTTCTCTTGCATCATTTTGCATTTGAGATCCTTGCAAAAGGGAGTGAAGATGAAAAAGAAAAGTATCTAAATTTTGAAAAATCTTTTCATTGACTTCGTCAGGCAATGAAGAAAAAGCAGCTTCGATCCACTTATCGTATGTATTCTCTAAATCATTTGTTTCATAACTATAAAGCTTAGATTTCCAACGTTCTAACTCTTCTAGTATGCTTTCTTCACGTTCCGAATAACTCAAACCAACTCCCCCATTCCTATTATTTACTGTAAAGTATACCATATCTATGTACTTCACCCTATTAAACAATTCAGTCAAAAATAAAACCTTCCCTAAATAATAAAGAGAAGGTTTTGTCAATTAGTGAGATAAACGTGTAACATCACGCGCTATCATTACTTCTTCATCGGTTGGAATAATTAAAACTTTAACAGGTGAGTGAGGATAGTTAATAAAAGTTTCCGCACCGCGGACCTTATTACGAGATGGATCCCAATATACGCCCATAAACTCTAGTCCTTTTAATACACGTTCACGAATTACATCACTATTTTCTCCAATTCCTGCTGTGAAAATAATCGCATCTACTCCGTACATTCTAGCAGCATAAGAACCAATATATTTATGGATACGATTTCCAAATACCTCTAAAGCAAGCTCGGCACGCTCATTTCCTTGCTCAGATTCTACTTCAATATCACGTAAATCACTAGAAAATCCAGAAACTCCTAGCATTCCAGATTTTTTATTTAATACATCTAATACTTCATCTGCTGACTTCCCTGTTTTATCCATAATAAATGGAATTAAAGCAGGGTCAATATTCCCTGAGCGCGTTCCCATTGTTACTCCAGCAAGTGGAGTGAATCCCATAGATGTATCAATCGATTTTCCACCTTCAATGGCTGCAATACTTGCCCCATTTCCAAGGTGACAAGAAATTAAGCGAAGTTGTTCAATTGGACGACCTAGCATTTCAGCTGCACGTTGCGAAACATATTTATGAGACGTTCCGTGGAAACCATACTTACGAATACCAAATTCTTTGTAATATTCGTAAGGGAGACTATATAAATACGAGCTTTCTGGCATTGTTTGGTGAAATGCTGTATCAAATACTGCTACTGCAGGGACATTAGGTAATACTTGTTGGAAGGCCCGAATACCTGTAATGTTTGCTGGATTGTGTAAAGGAGCCAAATCAGATAATTCTTCAATTTTCATTAACACTTCGTCTGTAATGATGGCAGAATCACTAAATACTTCTCCTCCGTGTACTACACGATGTCCAATCCCTTCTATCTCATCAAGCGACTCAATAATTCCAGTACTTGTTAATTTATTTAATAGCATTTTAACTGCTACTTCATGGTTTGGAATATCTGTTACTTCTTTTTGCTTTTCTTCATTAACGGAAATTGTAAAAATGGAATCTTTTAATCCAATACGTTCTATGATTCCTTTTGTAATAACCTTTTCTTCAGGCATTTCAAATAATTGGAATTTTAAAGATGAACTTCCTGCATTGATTGCAATAACCTTTGCCATGTGTAATTCCGCTCCTTCTATTTATAACTAACGTATTCTCGAATAGTCTGTTCATTCCTGCACAATTCTATCTCTCAATTTTTCATTTAATCACTGTATACGCTCATTTTCAACTACTACTTTGTTTGGTATCGTTTTCAATTAAAAATAAAATGTATTCAGATTATTAAGAATGATATTTTTTTCCTTTTTTTCTATTTTCAACAAAAAAACTACTCATCCCTATTGAGTAGTTTTTTCATTATTTTCCTGCTTATTTATACTCCTTGAACCATTGATCAATTTTCACAAGAATATTTTCCATCGCTTGATGGTTAGATAGTTTTGGAAGATCGACTAGAAGTATTTGTTTAGGGGGCTTCACACCCTCTGCTTTCTTTTGCATGATAAGAATACTCTTTGCCGTTTGTTCACTTTTAAACATTGAAAGAGGGAGTTGTAAAACCCCTTGTATATGTACATGCTTTTGTAAATATGTGTGTAGCTGTTCTGAATATTGCGAGGAGAATAGTCCGTTAGGAATTAAGAAAAACAAATAGCCTCCTGGTAACGTGTGCTGAACACTTTGTTCAATGAATAAATGGTGGGCATAAGAATGACCACTTTTCAAACCTAGTTCATATTCAGATGCACGAATATCATTTGGATAATATCCTACCGGTAAGTCACATACAACCGCATTTACAGGGTCAACAAATAGCGCTTCTAGTGAATCCTGATTAAAAAACTGTACTTGCTGCTTTTGCAAGTTTGCACCAGAAAAAGCTAGTTTAATTAATAAATCATCGACATCAATACCAATTGCCGATATTTCCTTTGGTGATAAACCATTTATAATAGTTGAAAGTAAATTTCCAGTTCCTACAGCAGGGTCAAGAACGGAAAAAGAACGATGTTCACTTAAAAATTTTCCGATTAAGTAACTCATCATTAAACCAATTGAATCTGGTGTCATTTGATGATTCTGTTGAACATTTTCTTTCATGCCTTTTAGAATTGAAAGTTGATAGGCTTTTCTAATTTCCTCTGTATGAAATTTTTCTAAATTTACTTCTTGATATTTCTTTGTTATTCTTTTTTTCGAAATGTCACTTAATTCATCTTGAAGAATCCCGTCTTGAAATAGGTTTTCTGCTGTTTCAGCAATTGCTTCTAAATATGTTATCGACAGCTCTTCCTGTAAGATAAGTGCCGTTTCGTCTAAAACATTAAATAATGATTCCACTGATGAAGATGTCATTATCTTCCCCTCTTTTCCATTCTCATTCTAAACTATTATTTTACATGTCATCTTAAAATAGTCAAAGAAAAACCCCGTACAAGCCGGAGTTTTAGGAATGATGACATTTTCATTATGTAGAAAATTATTAGATCGTACTTTTTGCTACTTGAATGGCTGCATCATACTTTGGATGGTCTGTTGCTTCACTAACATATTCGACGTATTGAACGACATCCTTTTCATCAATGACAAACACTGCTCTAGCTAATAAACGAAGCTCTTTTATGTGTACGCCGTAAGCTTCCCCAAAAGAAACTTCCCTGTGGTCGGACAGCACTTGAACATTTTCAAGTCCATTCGCAGCACACCAACGTTTTTGGGCAAAAGGCAAATCCATTGAAATGGTTAATACTTGAACATTTTCAAGTTTTGATGCTTCTTCATTAAATCGACGTGTTTGAGCATCACAAACCCCTGTATCGATAGATGGAATAACAGAAATAATTCGAGTTTTTCCGTTTGAATCACTTAAAGTAACGGGAGATAAATCATTCGCTAAAACTGTAAAATTCGGAGCTTTGTCTCCTACTTTCACTTCATTTCCAAGTAATGTAACTTGATTTCCTTTAAACGTAATATTCGCCATAAAAAAACCTCCTTGTTTTTTGTTCACCTCCTATATTACTGAAAAGAAATATCATTCTGCAAATATTTTGAACAAAAACCGTACAGATGTTGAATACGACATTAGGTAGACTATACAATTTATTTCACCTTTTAACTTTTACCCATAAAAAAGGTTCTCTTATCATACGAGAACCCATTGGCTTTATAAATCAATATCTTGCTTTTTTTCATCATGTTGCTTTTTCTTTCCATCGTCTTTCGACATCATTCCCTGAATCTTTTCAACTACTCCAGGAGCTAAGTCTAAAATTCTTTCTAATAAATGAGTGTTTTCATCGAGGTGTAGCATTTGAACTCCATTAGCGTTTACAATTAAAAAAGCAATTGGAGTAATTGATACTCCTCCTCCACTTCCACCACCAAATGGCTGCTTAGTACTACTTTGGCCACTATTATCCCCTTTACTATCAATTATAAATTCACTTCCACCAGCAGCAAAACCAAACCCGACTTTTGAGACAGTCAAAATCACACTACCATCTGGAGTTTCAACAGGGTCTCCAATAATAGTATTTACATCGATCATCTCTTTTAAGCTTTCCATTGCTGTGGTCATTAACCCTTCAATTGGATGATCAGACATTGTTCTTCCTCCTTACTCATACTGAATGCTTTTCCCCAGAAAGCATAGACAAAGACTTTGACTTGAACCGTACCTTTCCGCCTCTCCAATATCGAATAATCTTCATTCCTCCAAATATAGCTTGTCCGATTCTAAATTGAATCATACATGAAAACTTCGTTTGGATGATCATTCTTTGAAAAGAAGGGTGAACGGTCATGATAGGCATGGATTGTAGTTTCATTGCCTTACTAATTATGCTTACAATGATACTTTTCATACTCCATATGCCTCCAACCACAACACCTGTTGATGAAGCATCACCTGTCCCTATGACAGTCTGCCATTCTATATTTTTTACCCTTACTTTAGCTAAAAACGACTTTACAATTTTATTAAAACCAATCACATGTTCTAATATGGCTTTCATATCGTGGAAACTTGCTAAAAAATCCTTTAGGGTAATTTTATTTGTTTCTTCATTTTTTGTTTGATCACCGTTACCACTCTCATTTTCCACTTCTTCTTTTAAAACAATGGAGGCCGAATCCTCGTCTATTTTAATGAGTGGGACATTGATTTTATAACGAATTAATCCACCCCATGCTTGAAATGTTAAGGAAAAATGATCATTATCATTCCCATGATAAAAGGAAATATAAATCGTTAATTTTGTCATAATGATCGCGAAAATAACTAAAAAAATGAATGTCACAATCCCGACTATCCAAACCATGAGATTCTCCTCCTTCAACTAGCATTATGAACGAATAAGTATCCAAATAAACCTTTCTTTATGAAAAATCCATTGCTTAATAATAGAAGGGTTCAAAAGTTCTTCTATTCAGGTGTATGTTTCAATTGGACAGTAGGCAAATGTGCATAGTTTTAATTCAGAATGACAACAGGAAGGTTTTATTTCAGATTTATGAAAATAGCCGGATGAAACACTTGAAGATGTTGAGCGAAAATAAATATTTCATGGAGGGTGCATAAACGAAGGGTTGACCTCTATTGATTTGTATATATTCCCCCTACTTTACACGATGAAGTTTGAAAAGGAGAAAGCCTTTTCAAGAAGTGTCGACAAATTGAACTTCCTCTCACTTCAATAAAAAATAGTTTATAGTAAAATGAGATTTACTTTAGAAGGAGAAAAAGTGGAATCATTAATTATAAATGAAAAGCCCCGTGGTAAATACTCAATAAAAACAACAATGAAAGCACCTTTCTACAAAGGTGCTTTCATAAATATCTACAATCTCAATTATTTTTCATTTTATCCACCATAATGCTATTTATTAGTGTATTATTCTACCTTCATTGCTTGAAAATTGACACTGCTTCTCATACAATTATGCTTGCTTTTGAATTAAGTACGCATTTCTTTCATGAACTACTGTTGTATCTGCTAACAGATCGTGAACTCCTTGCTTCCTCTTCGTAAAAGCAATCACAATATACAGCAACCAAATGGTCACCGAGAGGTAGCGACCAAAAACCTCGCGAAATAATACGGTGGCCCAATCTAGCTTATTTCTTTCAATCGTTTCTACTTTTAAGCCAAAGATAATCTTCCCAAGCGTTTGTTGAAAAAACTTTGTCATCAACACAAAATACGCATAAAACGTAATGGTCGTTGTAATTGTAATCGCTGAAAAAAAACTAGTATTATCAAGTGATAAATTAAATAGCCTAAAAATTGGATAAATAACTAAACCATTAATACTCCATATTACGATTAAATCGATCACGTATGCCCACAATCTCATCCAAAAGCCAGCATACACGAATGTCTCATGTTTCTTAAGTATTTCAATCTGCTCCTCAATTCGTTCCTCGGGAGGATGAGATTCATATAGTTGGTTGTCTGACATTACTCATTCCTCCTTATTCTGAATATAAATACAATAGTCTAGGTGAATTAGGGTTACCTAATATTTTCATTAAAGCCGTCGCTTCAAAATCCTGTCCAATGAATTTCTGAGCTGACAATTCAAATAGTGAGCCTAACCCGAACCCAACGCTGTCTTCATAACGAATAACTTGTGCTCCTTCTAAATTATGGTCATTACGCATAGCGTTAATAACATCGTCCAAATAACCAAATTCATCAATTAAACCGACTTCTCTCGCTTGAAGTCCATCATAAATGCGACCGTCCGCTAATTCCCTTACTTTCTTTTCATCCATCCCTCGACCTTCAGCAATTACATCAACAAAGGCCTCATAAGAATTATCTATCATATCTTGCAATATCTTTTTCTCTTCATCGGATACCGGGCGACTTGGACTCAATATATCTTTATAAGGTCCACTCTTGATTGTTACAAATTCGACTCCATACTTTTCTGCTAATCCAGAATAATTGATGCTTTGTAAAATAACGCCAAGTGACCCTGTCATCGTTTCACGGCTTGCAAAAATTTTATCCGCAGGTGCAGAAATATAATAACCTCCTGATGCAGCCATTGATCCCATGGAAACATACAATGGTTTCTCTGTTTCCTCTTTTATTTTCACTAACATCTCATGAATTTGGGCACTCTCTGCTGTCCCGCCACCTGGCGTGTTAACACTTAAAATAATTCCTTTAACAGATGAATCCTCTTTCACCGACTTAAGTTGTTCCATAAAAAATTGATGATTATAACCTACGCTTTCAAAAAAGGAGGATGCATCTCCCCCATCTTGGATGACACCATCAACTTCTAACACCGCTATTTTACTTAGCGGATTACCATCTTCAATAACATCTTCTCCGAGCATCTCTTCTCCGAACGTCTCTTCAACATCCAAACCGGAAAAAATGTCTCCAAATAGTAGTGAAGAAACAAAATTAACTCCAATAGATACGAAAAATAATCCTGCAGCTAAGGCTAATGCCAACCAGCGCTTTCCATTCATCAATAATATCCTCCTTAAATAAGTCACCTATAAATACGTTTCGCTTACGAATGAGTTTCATTTTCATGGTAAGATTATTATATAGGGACATTAATTAACATTATTTCACCTATTTTCTAGAACTACTACAATATTCTATCAAATTTAATCCTTTTTTTGAAAGATAACTTACATTCGGAGGGGTAAAAAATGGCAGATCGAAGAAATATGTACTTTTATACAAGAAGTGATCAGGAAACCTTACAACATCTTAACGGTCTAAAAGATTTAGCTAGAAAGTACAATTTTAATATATTAGATTCTCCTGATAAAGCCAACATTATCGTTAGTGTTGGTGGAGACGGGACCTTTTTACAAGCGGTTCGAAAAACAGGCTTTAGAGAAGACTGTTTGTATGCTGGAATCTCTTCAACAGGGAGCTTAAGTATGTACTGTGACTTTCAATTAGATGATCAGCAAAAAATGATTCAAGCAATGTTAGCTGAAGAAATCGAAATCCGACGTTACCCTACCATTGAAGTAAAAGTTAATGACCAAACATCCTTCTATTGTTTAAATGAATTTAGCCTTCGTTCAGGTATTATTAAAACGTTCGTTATTGATGTATTTATTGACGATATACATTTTGAAACATTCCGCGGAGATGGAATGTTAATTGCGACTCCCACAGGAAGCACCGCCTATAATAAGTCTGTGAATGGCTCTGTTGTAGACCCAATGCTTCCATGTATTCAAGTAAGTGAGTTAGCATCCTTAAATAATAACCGGTATCGAACGCTTGGATCCTCCTTTATTTTAAGTGGACAACGAAGTCTATCCCTTCAAGTCGTTCAAGATGGAAACGATTACCCTACAATGGGCATGGATAACGAAGCATTAAGTATTCAGCATGTACAAGACATTCAAATAGGATTAAGTGGTAAAGTAATTAAAACCGTTAAGCTTAAAGACAATTCATTCTGGGAAAAAGTGAAGAGAACATTTTTATAAATGGAACAACGATAACAGTGCCAAAAAAGCAGAATACCTAATAAGCTCAGAAAGAGTTGAACTGATGAGTTTGACGAAAATTTGATTATCGTTACATGAACCATTGTCTAGTATATTTCCACCTTAAAGAAGTCCTTTCCAGGTGGGGGCATGCACGAACCTTTCACCTTCGTCTTGTACCCACCTGCCAAGGACCTTATTCCATCATTTCTTCAAAGAGTAATATCAAGCCGAACCAATTATTACATGATAACTACCAGCTTCAATTTCAATGAAAGAGTAAAGAAATAATTAAGTCTGACCGTACTTTCCTCCTAAGTATACGATCAGTAAGAACATTAATTTTTCCTAAAGACAATTTCCTCATCAACAACTGTCATGAAAACCGTTAATTGAGGGAGGTCGTTCACGTTCACTGTGAATGGATCTTCAACAAATATTGTAAAGTCTGCCTCATACCCTTCTTCGATTATTCCTCTATTCAATTCATGGTGAGCAGCAATTGCACTCCCTTTTGTATAAAGGCTAATCGCCTCAAAGCGAGAAAGTCTCTCTTCTGGTTGAAACGTAACAAAGTCCCCGTTTACTTTCACCTGACGGCTAACTGCTGCATAAATCCCTAATAGAGGATTCACTTCCTCAATCGGAGAGTCAGACCCTCCTGCACAAACGATTCCTTCTGATAATAATGTTTTCCAAGCATAGTTATAGGTCATATTTTCTTCCCCAATGCGGTCTATCACCCACGGAAAGTCTGAAGTGACAAATTGAGGTTGAATATCAATAATCATAGGAAGACCCTTCGCCTCATTAATTAATTCCTTACGCAAGATTTGCCCATGAATAAAACGATCTCTCCTTAATTCGGTCGTTGGATGTTTCTTAACTGCATTCAAAGTATATTGAAAGGCTAAATCACCAATGACATGAACTGCTACCGGTAATTTTATAGATCTTGCCTTTTTCACTAAATTGGTTAGCTCCTCTTGTGAATGTATGGCAACACCATTGGTGGTTGGATCATCATTATAGGGATGGCTTAATAGGGCCGTTCTCCCTCCAAGGGCACCATCGGCAAATATTTTCATCGCTCCCCACTCGAGATATTTTTCTCCAGATAAAAATGAATGTCCAGCAGATTTCCATTCATCAATAACTTCATGATGCACGAGCAAATGAGCCTTGAAAGGGCGACCTTCTTTATTAATAACTTGATTAAATGCATCATAAGTTTGTTGCAAGCCCCCATAATAGCTCATATCTTCTGTGTGGACACCGACTAGGCCGAGACTCCAACAACTGTCGATAGCCTTTTTTAAAGCTTTTTCTAAGTAGTTTTTAGAAACGGGAGGAAGTGCATCGAATATTAAGTCTTGTGCCTTGTCTTTAAATACACCATTTAGTTTGTCATGATCATCACGACCTACTACTCCACCAACGGGAGATTGAATTTCCTCATTAATACTGGCATGAGTTAATGCTTTCGAGTTTACGACTAATGCATGCCGACATGTTCGCTTTAGTAAAACAGCATGATTTGGGGCAATCGCATCAAGCTCCTCCCTTACAATAACCTCGGGTGGGCTCCATAAATTTTCATTCCAACCTTCTCCTATTATCCACTCATTTGTTGAAGTTATTTCAGCTCTTTCTTTTATAGCATCTAGTACCTGCTGTTTAGAAGTCATTTTAGACAGGTCTAAACGAAGTAGCTTTTCACCATAACCAATGAGATGCATATGGCTATCAACTAAACCAGGAATCATCGTAGCTCCTTTTAAATCCTCTTGCTTAAAACGATGACTTTGATATTTCTCTTTCAATACATGAAGTGAGCCAGTTTCTATCACTTTTCCATTTTTGGTAAAAACGGCTTCTACCTTTTCTCCTTCTTTTTTCATTGTATAAATATTTCCGTTGTACCATAAAGTTCCCATCTAAATCCCTCACATATGAAATATACAGGCAGTACTACTGTCTGTTCTCTTTTCCTCTATTGTAGCGAAATTCAGGTGAGGATTAAAGCTGCGCATACAGTTTATCTTCTAGTATTTCAAAGCAGCTAATTTTATCACTCATTCCCACCTCTTTTAAAATATTACGGTGACACTTGCAAAAACTACTAAGTATGTAAAACAAAAAGAAGCGGGAATTTCCCGCTTCCTGTAGCCATATTATTTAATTTCTTTCTTACCTTATTGTTGTTGGTATCCTCCACCAATTTGTTGCTCAGCCATTTGAACTAGGCGCTTTGTAATCTCACCACCAACAGAACCGTTAGCGCGTGATGTTGCATCAGGACCTAATTGAACGCCAAACTCAGACGCAATTTCATATTTCATTTGGTCAATCGCTTGTTGAGCTTGTGGAGTAACTAATTGATTTGAATTATTGTTGTATGCCATGTGTTTTCACCTCCTTGTGAGTATAGAATGTGCGAAAACACATGACTTCATTCGAATAATAAATTGGTAATTGTTCCTACTTTACCTTTTTCCATTCTTTATAAGGGATTACAATAAATCATTTAGTACATTTTCAGTAACATCATTTCTTTTCACACTTAATGTGACTGTCTCTGTTTCTTTAACAGCTTCACTTATAAGCGTAGCAAAATCAACAAAGCTCTCGTAATATTCCACTTTTTCTTTTTTCGGTTTTGTCTTAGGAGAAGGTGGTGTAAAAATGGTACAGCAGTCCTCGTAAGGTAAAATGGATGTTTCATACGTTCCTATATCCTGTGCTATGTTAATAATCTCCGTTTTGTCGAAGGTAACCAGTGGACGAATGATAGGTGTTGACGTAACATCATTTATTGCAAACATACTATCTAACGTTTGACTAGCAACTTGACCTAGACTTTCTCCTGTTACAATAGCTAAGCCGTTTTGTTGTTTCCGAATTTCATCGGTAATCATCAACATCATTCTACGCGTAGACGTCATCGTATAGTTTTCTGGTACTTGTGCATGAATGGTTTGTTGAATTTCCGTAAAAGGGACAATATGAAGCTTGATGCTCCCACTAAAAGGAGATAACTGACGAGCTAATTCCACCACTTTTTCTTTGGCCCTCTCAGACGTAAACGGAGGACTATGAAAATGAACTGCTTCAAGTTCGACTCCTCTTTTCATCGTCATATAGCCAGCAACAGGACTATCAAGACCACCAGATAACATGAGCATCGCCTTTCCACTTGTTCCTACTGGCATCCCACCTGCACCTTCTATCACTTCATTTGAAAGATACACACCTTCTTTTCTTATCTCAATATGAAGTTTAATATCAGGTTGTTTTACATTAACGGTGAGTCCCTCAATTTTAGGTAAAATAAAGCCACCTACTAAATGATTTAGTTCATTCGTATCATATGAGAATGATTTATCTGCTCTTTTGACGGATACTTTAAAAGTACACCCTTCCTGGTAGGCTTTCTTCATTAGTTCAAGAGCCGCTAATTGAATCTCTTCTAGGCTTTGAGTTGTTTTAATAACAGGAGAAAAAGATTGAATACCAAAAACTGTCCGAAGGCGTTTCATTACTTCTTCACCGTTTTCTCCGTTCAATAATATATGCATCCGATCTCGTGTGGATTGCACATGAAGGTTAGGCATATCTTTAAACAGTCGAACAATATTTCCCTTCAACTTACTTACAAATTGATTTCTATTTCTACCTTTTGTTGATATTTCACCGTAACGAATCAGTATACGTTCATAATTCATCTATTTAGCTCTCCTTATAACATTAGCGTATTTCATCTGAATATGGCGAAGTACATTAATAAACGTATCCATTTCCTTTTGGGTGTTGTGAAAGGATAAACTTACTCGCACTGCGCTATCTGCCTTTTCTATACTTTTCCCCATTGCCAATAATGTAGAACTAGGTTTTTTTTGTTTTGATGAACAAGCACTTGTAGTAGAAATATATATATCATTTTCCTCAAATGCATGAACCAGAACCTCTCCCTTTAAACCAAGGAGCGAAAAATTCACAATATGTGGTGCAATGTTTTCATCTGGAGAATGAATTTCTATTCCTTCCATCTCACTTAGTTGTTTTCTCACATAACTATTTAATTGACGTAATCTTTCTCTTCCTTCGTTTGCTTCTTGTAAATATAATCGAAGAGCCTTAGCTGAACTTACTATTCCTCCCGTATTCTCTGTACCGCTTCTGAGCCTTCTTTCTTGTTCCCCACCTGAATGAAGTGGCGATAGCTTAAGGCCTTCTTTAACAAATAATAGGCCTGTTCCCTTAAGACCATGAAACTTATGTGCGGACAAGGAGCATAAATCGATATGACATTCATAAAAGTCCAACGGTACCTTCCCTACCCCTTGTACATGATCAACATGAAAGAGTGTCCTCGGTCTATCTGCAAGTAACTCTCCAATTCGTTTAATAGGTTGAACAGTGCCAACTTCATTATTAACATGCATAATAGAGACTAATATCGTATCATTCCGTAAGGCTGCTTCAACATCATCAGGATTTATTCTACCAAAAGAATTCACAGGCAAATATGTAATGTCAAAACCGTGTTCTTCTAATTGTTGACACGTCTCCTTGATTGAGGGATGCTCAATAGAGGAAGTAATAATATGTTTCCCACGTTTTTGATAGTGAAGTGCCACTCCTTTTAACGCTAAATTATTGGACTCTGTTCCACCAGAAGTATAGAATATTTCATTTCCCTTTACTCCAAGTAAAGAAGCCGATTGCTTTCTTGCTTGCTCAAGTAATTTTTCTATGTTTCCACCTAGAGAATGCAAAGAGGAGGGATTTCCAAAATAGCTACTACTTACCTTTAAAAATGTCTCTAATACTTCCTCGTAAGGTTTTGTTGTTGCACTATTATCAAGATAAATCAATTCATTCACCACCATTTTATCGAACATTTTTATGGTCATTTAATCCTATCATATGCAGATTTTGTTTTCTACTTAAAGAAACCCATGCATATTTACCAAGTCGAACTATAGTAGTCAACTTTAATATAGATAGTTGGGTTTTCACATAATGGATCTCTATTAAGGGGTTGAAATTAGAAAAAACTAGCAAGTAAGCTAGTTTTTTCTTTCATTTACATATTGGATTAACTGATCTATGCTAATTTTTCCATTTGTTTCTACTAAAGGGGAAATATCCACAAATTGCAAAGCTTCTTCAGCGTTTTCACTCACGCTGTCTTTCTCTAATTGACCCTCTATTGCTGCCTTTGATATATTTTCACTTTGACTAGCCGACGCTGCTGTGGAAGACACTTCAATTTCTCTAGGTGGAAAAAGCATTATAAAAAGCACTGCCATCCATACAACGAAACTAGTAGCTCCCATTAATAGGATGCCCTTTCTCATGATACTCCCTCGCTTCCCCATGACTCAATTTTCTTTAGAGCACCAGGTTCAACTTCTTCAACAGTAGCTGCTGCCTGTTCTAACGCAGTTTGATACTGATAGCTTCTAAAGGAAGCTTCAGCTGAATTTAAGCCTTCTTCAACAGTACTATACCGACTTCGGTATCGATTACCGTATTGGATTACCTTTTCAGCAAGTAATACTTTTTCTACTAACTCCTCTGTTTTCTCATAAAAATCTGTAATCGAGTCAGATGCTTCAGTTAAAAAGGCCTGAATATTTTTCATGTTCAGCGGCTTTTCATTTAAAGACTGAACAGCATTTTCTACATGCTCTTTAGCCTGGTCTAATAGCAATTCATATTCTTCAGGCAGTCCAGGTACATTGCTTTTTGAAATCATTCTAATGGCCTTACTTAACTTTATCTTTAATTCAGAAATACTATTTCTTGCATCCATTTCATCTTTTCTTAAATTTTGAAGGTGCTGTGCAAATTCCGTTTGATTTTCACGTATTTGATTCAGTTCTTCCTTTATCTTTTTTAGCTCATCACTAATAAATGAAAAGGCAACATCATGCTCAGACACACCGCTCACGAATTTGTTGTAACGGTTCAAGATTATATGAAGCTGTTTTTCCAATTTTCTTGGTGTATCTAGATCCTCAGACTCTAATCGATAACCTTGTTGAACAAAATCTGTTTCCGTTTTTAATACATCATTCTCGATTCGTAACTCATCAAGCAATTGCTTAATTTCAGGCTCATTTTGCACAACATAATGTTTACTATTAACCTCTTGTTCTAAAAGGTCGTATAAGGATTGGATTTTTTCTTTTATCGTTGTGATCGTTTCCTCAACCTTTATAACATCAAAGTCTGACACCTTTGCTCTCATTTTTTTCAATTCATCTATGTATTTTTGAACCTCTTGCTCAATTTCAAGGTGATCTAACGTATACCCCTGTTCCTTCATTTCTATGTACCCATTCTGAATCTCATCTAATTGTGAAGGTAAAATAGTTTGACATTGAGCTAATAAATCTGGGGTTTTTTCTATTTTTAATGCCACGCTCTCATATTGTTGCTGTAATGTATGTAAGAGTTCTCGTGCTTCAAGGTAGTTTCCTGCATTTGTAAGTTCTTGAAAAGAATCAAATACTTGCTTAATTTCCATTAATTCGGTTTCTAAAGATGAAGCTGCTTCACCAAACTGATGGCGATGGGCAAGTAACTGTTTTCGACACTCTTGGAATTGGAGGTTAAGTTCTTCGATTTCAACACGGTTTTTCTCTTCACTTCCTACCAACTCAGAAAGCTCTTCCAGAATATTTTCTATTTCTTTCTCGATCCTTTGTAGTAAAATACTTGCATTAGTTGTAGAAAGTTTGGCTTTCTTTAAACGAAATTTATCCGCATGCTCCTCCGCGTCAAATAAGAACTCTTCAACATTTGGTAGCGAAACTGATAAGATTTCCTCCCATTGTTGACGCCACTTTTCAAATAATTCTTCGGTTTCTCCTGTCATATTTAGCTGTTTAACCTTCGACAATTCCTCCAGTACAGGCCGATTCATGATGTCTACCTTCCAACCTTCTAGAGCGTCTACTTCCTGATAATGCTTTCTACGTAAGAAAGTGCTTATACTAAAGATGATAATAATGAATAAGATGCTGGCAATAAGTAGTCCCATCATAAGCCTCCTGTTCTCGCTTGTTCATTTATATTAAACACGATCTAAAATTGTATATTATTGTTTAATGATACCATGTTCATGCCAATTTTTGACGAATAAATTCTAATTTTTTGAAGTCTTTCTTACTTTCACTTTAAATCTACGAAAATAATGACATCTTTATATTATAACTTGTTAAGACCATAAAAGAAATTAGATAATAGTAAAATAGTCAATTTGATTCTGAAAAAATCACTTAAATAATGCACAATAAAAAAGTTTGGTATCCTCCATAACGGGTCAAAATACCAAACTTTCAAATTATTTCGTATGTTGTTATTGGTTGACTATTGCCGACAATGGCTCCTGATGGACGATATTCGATTTAAGGAGAACTTTATTAATCCACATTTGAATAGATAAAAAGTATCGATCCGTAAAGAGTTTATCATGGGGATATAAGTTCCACACTTCTTCCATATATTGCTTATTAATAAACGGCATCGACAATAGCGATTTCAAATGGACGACTGCAAATGAAATTGGAAAGGGTGAGAAAACACCTTGTTGAATTCCTTTTTCAAAAAATAATTTTAAGTAATAACGCTCTTTCATTAAGTAAGACGAACAAATTTCTCTCGTTACTTGTGAATCAACTGTTATCTCCCGCAACACTAGACGAGACAAATGATGATGCTGACTTTGAAAAGTCAAAATATTTTTTATCGCTTCTAGCAATAATCTATCAGCTCGCTCCTCATCAATCTTTTTTATTACCTTTTCAATAATCAGCAAATATGGTTCAAAAAAACGAGTAAAACACTCTTCTAATAGACCTTGTTTTCCTTTGAAATAATAAGATACGTTCGCTACATTTACATTTGCTCTCGAGCTAATATCACGGACAGATGTTCCATGATACCCTTTTGTATTAAAAAGATAGATAGCAGCTGTCATTATTTTCTCTCTTGTACTCGATACAACCTTATTCATTTCTTTTTCCCCATTTCATGCTATTTAGTTGATTATTGTTGATTCGTGTGCTAAAACTATCTGAAAGGTATTTTGATTATCGAAACAAATCATCCTTAATTAAAAATAACTTCTTTTCCCACTTGTCTTATTCCTTTATCAATTGCTCGACAATTCCCTTAACAACGGACTAAAATGAGCATATAATGTATGAAAATTGTTGAAAAGCGAGGTTTTAGCATGTTTAACGTAGAAAATTATTCAGGTACTAAAGAAGAGAATTATGTATTGGTGATTAAGCAGCTACAAGCCTTGTTAGCTGGCGAAAAAAATGTTGTAGCAAACTTAAGTAATGCATCCGCCCTTCTTAACCAATTTTTACAAGAGGTCAACTGGGTAGGGTTTTATCTTTTAGAAGATGAGCAGCTTGTTTTAGGACCGTTCCAAGGACTACCTGCCTGCATCCGAATTCCGCTAGGAAAAGGTGTTTGTGGATCGGCAGCAAAAGAACAAAAAACTTATCGTGTATCGGATGTTCATCAATTCCCCGGTCATATTGCATGTGATGCAGCAACTCATTCCGAAATTGTTCTACCAATATACAAAGACGGTAAAGTATTTGGCGTATTAGATATCGACTCACCTATAACAGACCGCTTTGATGAGATTGATGAAAAAATGTTGAAAGAGTTCGTTAAAGCCTTAGAAGAGCTCCTATAGATGGAATCGTCTCGAATCTAACTAACTGAATTGTCATAGATAGTGCAATGAGTATAGTTGTACTATCTTTTTTTATCCTATTTCCTACACCTTCCCCCAAAACTCTAATTTAAGAGAATAATTAATTTTCACTCTGTACTATAAAAAAATACATCACTTTTTATAGTGATGTATTGAGCAGTATTGGCTATGTAATATGTTGTTTTCGTCAGTCAGCACTCTTGCATTGTTAATACAGTACTAAATGCTCTATCAAGATCATTTATAATATCATCCGTCGCTTCCAACCCAACGGACAATCTTAATAAACGATCGGAAATACCCATTTTTTCTCGCTCTTCCGAAGGGACAACCGCATGTGTCATAGTAGCTGGATGCTGTATCAATGATTCCGCGTCCCCTAAGCTAACCGCTATTTTTATTAACTTTAGGGAGTTCATAAATTGTTGTGCGGTCTCTTTTCCACCTTTTATTTCAAAAGAAATAAGTCCACCTGCTTTTCTCATTTGTGCTTTCATTATACTATAGTCTTCAGAATCAGGGTCCCCTGGATAATAAACTTGCTCTACGAGTGGGTGTGATTTCAAGTATGCAAAGATGACTTCAGCATTTTCACAGTGACGATCCATCCTTATCGGCAACGTTTTTAACCCTCTTAATAGCAACCAGGCATCAAACGGAGAGATAACTCCACCGATATCTTTTTGAGTGGTCGACTGAATATCTATCATCCTATCTGTTTTCCCAACAAGTATTCCAGCAATCACATCCCCATGCCCTCCAATGTATTTGGTAGCGCTATGAACAACTATATCGCAACCAATTTCCAAAGGGTTTTGTAAATATGGCGAGCAAAACGTATTATCCACAATAACGGGAATTCCTCTTTCCTTTGCTACCTCTACAATTAAAGAAAGATCAATGAGTTTCATTGTAGGATTGATAGGTGTCTCTACATAAATACAGGCTGTGTTTGGTTGAATAACGCTTTCTATCTCTTCTCTTGTACTCATATTAGAAAAATCATGAGTAATATTATATTTCTCTTCCATCATTTGTAATAATCCAAATGTACATCCATAGACTCCTTGTGAACAAACAATATGGTCAGAGGCCTTTGTTAACGTCAATAACACAGCTGATACCGCTGCCATACCTGAGCTGAAAGCTAAAGCTTTCTCTCCTCTTTCTAGCAAAGCTAGTCTTTCTTCTAGCATATTTACCGTAGGATTTGAAAGTCTTGAGTAAATATAGCCTTCCTCTTCACCAGCAAAGCGTCTTGCTCCTTGCTCTGCACTATCAAAAGTAAATGTCGACGTTTGATATAGCGGTGGTGCTAAACTATCGCTGTGATTCTCAGATGAATAACCGTGATGAATGACTGCTGTTTCGAATTTTCGCTTCCCCTTTGTCATCGTATTCCCCCTATTTTTTGTAACCGTTTTCATTCTATCACAAAAAAAGGAAAAATAGTGAAAATAAAATACACTAAACATAAGTGATTTCACTATCAAACCTTTTATTATCCTCTAATTATTACTTGGTTTTTCCCTTCCCTTTTTGCCTCATACAAAGCTTCGTCCGCTTGCATGAATAAATTCATAGATGAAACTGGATGACCACAATCCCATCCTGCTAAGCCACAAGAAACCGTGATTGGGGGCTGGGTTTTCCGCGAAGCTTCCTCCACAATATCTTGAGCAATTTGAATCACATCATTAATTCGAGATTGTGGAAAATAAACAGCCATTTCTTCGCCACCCCACCTTGCTCCTAGACCTTTACCTGTCACGGTTTCTTTCAACAGTTTTGCTACTTGAATAAGGACCTTGTCACCAATATGATGACCATATGTATCATTTACATGTTTAAAATCATCTATATCTATTAATAGCAAAACACCTCTTGTATCTTCTCTTATAGAACGTTCAATAAATTCATCCAAATGATAGCGTGAGTATAACTGAGTAAGGTAGTCTGTAATGACCATCTCTTCTAGTTTTTCTCTTAACATCGAGTTTGTTAACGCTAATGTTGAATGGTGAATAAATGATTGTAATAGCTTAAACATATCATACGAGAAAAAATAAGGTTCCTGATGCAAAACGAGACAAAAACCAATCATTTCGCTATGCTGCACCATCGGAACAGCCATAATAGAACGAAATACCAAATTACTTTGACCATATTTTCCTTTTAAATCACCGATAAACAGAGGGTCATTTCCTTTTGACATTCGAGCTTCAACTAAATGAATATACTCTATCCCATTCCCTGTTCTAAACAAATCACTGCTTCCCGGTAAGATTTTAAAGCGCTCCTTGCTGTCCTTTAAAAAGACAAACCCTATGTCCGAAGTTTTAAAAGACTTCTGAATTTGAGTGTTTAAAAATGCTAAAGTTTCAGAAAGCCTTAGATTTAAATTTAAACGGTGAGATGTCTCATTTATTAATTGCAAATCTGAAATTAATTGCTTGGACTGCTGATATAGCTTCGCGTTTTCTAATGCGCTTCCTGCTGTGTAAGCTAATAACTTTATGAATTCTATCTCTTTTTTTTGAAACAACTTCTCATGTTGTGAACTAACTTGCATCACACCATATATCCCTTGCTTCCCTCTTAAAGGTGCGTAAAAAACAGTATTTCCTGAATTTAGATTACTCTCTACCTGTATGACCCCGTTCACAAAACTTTCCATTGCTGCAGAGGTAGCAGTGTCAAAATTAAAATTTTGAATTCTAACATCTGCATAATGTTGGTGATCATTTGATAAAAGTAATTTGGACGAATACGATGGAAATACTTTATGAAGCGTTGTGATAATTTCATCTAGTAGTGTATCTACTTCCATAGAAGAATGAAAAGTCTCTGTTACCTTAAACAATTCACGATAGCGTTCTTCCTCTTCGATAATTTCCGTTATTGTCAACAATTTATTCATTAACCCGCTTGAACTGTGACAAAATTCCGCTACAAAATTCGAAAGATTAATTTCTCCTATTGCTTCCCATCGCTCCTTGAAGCATAAAAGAGCAATAGGTTCATTTGTCATTGAACGCAGTAGAATCACTTGCGAAAAAGAGGAGAATTGACTATATTTATCCAAATTTTCTGTATTAATTAAAGAGTCATCAGGAAATAACTCCATTACCTCTTGTAACGTCACCGTTTTTTCTTTGTTACTATGTAAAGGTCTCATTTCTTTGAATATTTTCTCTTTTCTAAGGTAGAAGGTAACACCTTTCATATTGAATACTTCTTGGATAATCAAGGTCCATTTCGTTAACCAATCGGTATTTTTATATTCTTTATATTCAAATTCGTTTATAAGGTCAAAAAGTTCAGATTTATATTTCTGTAGAACTTCAATTCCTCTTATGACCATTTTTACCACCTACATCTAACGTATAATCCTAACCCCATAGAGGCTTACTTCTTGGCTACTTCAAATTTTTGTTCATACACAATGAGCCATGCTGCTTGGTTTTCATCTAATAGGTGAATCGACTGAAGCTTTTCCATATTCACATTTGAAAAGGAGACTTCTTCATTAATGAGGCTAACCTCGTCATTTATCATCTCAAATGGTACATCACTTCCATTTAAACCATCTTCACCTTGGAAGTGAACACTCTTCTTCGCCATCGAGGAATTATAAAACGTCCAATCACCATTTATAAGTGCCCAAAAGCCATTCTCCTTACTGTTTTGCTTCTTTAAAGCAGAAACAGTTCCATTCACAATCATTTGCTCTTTTACAAGAAAACGAAAACGGTCTTGAGTATCTACTTCGTATATAATTAAATAATTTTCCGCTTCATTTTCGCGAGCTACTACTACAGTAGGGTTTTCATCTTTGTTCCCTTCACTTAATACCAGTACTTGAAGTGATTGTTTATCCAAAGAATGAATAGAATCGGTCCTACTGTTCCAGGTAAATCCTATAAACGTTATCACTAAAAAAAAGCTAACTAGACTATATCGAATATTCCTCTCTCGTCTTGATTCTTGCAACATTATCACTCTTTTTCATTATCTTAAAAAACATAATTTATCCTTACAATAAATTATATCACAGTAAAAAATTTCTGTATAAATAATAATATTCCATTGCTAATGTTAAAAAACAGCTTTCATTTACAGCAAATTCCTAACATTAAAATCAAATGACACTTGACTCTTATTGTCATAAATCATATAATGTTCTTTGTGTAAAATAATGCAGCCTATATGAATACCTTATGTTCGTATTTTATTCCTCATTTGAGGTGTATCGAGTAACCCTTTGCTGCAAGGGCGATGGTACATGAAAATATAATGCACATAAATGCTGTTCATACCTGTTTTTATTTTACAACAAAATAAAAACATTAAAGGAGGAGTCATTCATGGCTCGATATACTGGTCCAAGTTGGAAATTATCCCGTCGTCTTGGTATTTCACTAAGCGGTTCAGGAAAAGAATTAGAAAAGCGTCCTTACGCTCCAGGACAACACGGTCCTAATCAACGTAAAAAAATCTCTGAGTTTGGTCTTCAACTACAAGAGAAACAAAAGCTTCGTCATATGTACGGTGTAACTGAGCGTCAATTCCGTAATTTATTTGACATCGCTGCTAAATTCCAAGGTAAACATGGTGAAAACTTCATGATTTTACTTGAATCTCGCCTTGATAACGTTGTTTATCGTCTTGGTTTAGCTCGTACTCGTCGTCAAGCTCGTCAACTTGTAAATCATGGTCACATCACTGTAGATGGAAGCCGTGTAGATATTCCATCATATCGTTTACAAGCTGGTCAAACAATTGGTGTACGTGAAAAATCACGTAACCTTAGCATTGTTAAAGAAGCTATCGAAGCAAGTAACTTCGTACCAGACTTCTTAACATTCGACGCTGACAAGCTAGAAGGAACATTCAACCGCTTACCAGAGCGTTCTGAACTTCCAGCTGAAATTAACGAAGCACTTATCGTTGAGTTCTACTCTCGTTAATTAAATCGCTTAATAAATAGCGATGATAAGGACCCTAGAAACGTATATAACATCGTTTCTAGGGTTTTTTTTATCTATAAGCAAGAATAATATATTTTTCCATTATGAAGCCATTCAATAATAAATACCTCCCATGACGGAATAGAATGACCTTTAACAGTAAATTCCCCATCAATAATCTTACTCTATAATTATTCCTTACGTAAATGCTTATTGTTGTTATTTCTTTTTTAAGACCTCTTTCAAAAACGTTAAAAGGCTAGCTAAAAATATTGGTGTGCACCTTAATCTTCGCTTGAAAAAGTTCCTTTTCCCCCGCTGTCCATACTTTACAATTGAATGAAGACATATAGTCACTCTTTTAAGAGCTTAGAAGGCATTTGACAATCTGTATATCTTTAACTGGTAGAATTTTTTCAAACCCCTTAAAATGACGAAAATAAAAAAATCTGCCAATCGGGTAGTGACCCCTGAAAGTTAGAGTTTTAGTTATACTGCTATTAGGTTGGTTTGAGTTCGGTATTGTACTGGACTTAAGCCAGCCAATTTTACTTTTATTCGGTCGTTATTATAGTAATCAATGTACCCCTTAATTTTTTGTTTCAGTTCTGTATAAGAAACTAATGTCTCACCATGATACATTTCTTGTTTCATAATTCCAAAAAAATTCTCCATTGAAGCATTATCA